>NZ_JBEAKW010000006.1:0-293725 GCF_040065795.1 Klebsiella sp. JB_Kp004
GCATGATAACCATCAATATCAAATAGTTGCAGTGACATCCCAGGCCCGCGCAAGCGCCGCGCCGCGGGCAAGGACAGCCGACGCGGAGCCGTTTTATGCCGGGCGGCGGCGACGCCTTGCCCGGCCTACGGGCATGATAACCATCAATATCAAATAGTTGCAGTGACATCCCAGGCCCGCGCAAGCACAGCGCCGCCGGGCAAGAACAGCCGACGCGGAGCCGCTTTTATGCCGGGCGGCGGCGACGCCTTGCCCGGCCTACGGGCATGATAACCATCCATATCACACAGTTGCAGTGACATCCCAGGCCCGCGCAAGCGCCGCGCCGCCGGGCAGCAGATATCCGGTACCGTGCGCGTCCCGGTGCCGGGCAATGGCGTGCACGCTCGCGCTGTCTGCAAAACCAAAGCCCGTCCGGCCCCTTAACGTTCTTCGTTAAACACCGCGCCCACCTGGCGCCGCACCTCATCCATCACCTGCAGATTCTGCAGCACCTGACTGAGCGGCCGCAGCGGCGAGTCCCGCAGCCCCTGACCGATGCACCAGGCAAAATGCTCCGCCTGCCAGAACAGCTGGTCGTAGCGATTGCGCGGCTCTTCCCAGCGCAGCGCCTGCCCGCCCTGGCTGGCGGCGAGCGTGAACCCGCCGGGGGCGTAAAACTGACCGTCGATCGTCAGGGTCGCCTGGCGTCCGGCCACCACCGCCCCGCCCGGCGTGTTGCTGAACAACGTCGTGTTTAACAGCCCCTGCATCCCGTTCCGCCAGCTGAACAGCATTGACGTCTGGCCGTTAAGCCCCTCCGCCGTCGCGTGGCCGCGGGCGACAATCTCCTGCGGCATGCCGCCCACCATCAGCGCAAACGAGGTCAAATAGCTGCCGAGATCCATCATCGGCCCGCCGGCAAGGTCGGCATTAAAGATGCGGTGATCGGTAGTGAAATACTCGCCGTGATCGGCCAGCAGGGTATGCAGGTCGCCGAGTACCCCATCCTCCAGCAGCTGGCGGATCACATCATACTTCGGCGCGTAATCGCACCACATCGCCTCCAGCGCCAGCTTCCCCTGGCGGGCGGCTTCGGCCTGCAGTTCACCTCCTTCGCCGAGGTTGAGCGCGAAGGGCTTCTCTATCAGCACATGTTTGCCCGCCTTCAACGCCTGCATGCCGTCGGGAAAGTGATGGTTGTGCGGCGTCGCAATATAAACCGCATCAATATCCGGACGCGCCAGCATCTCCTCCACCCGGCCGTAAGCCTGGGGGATCCCCCATTCCGCGGCTACCCGGTCGGCCTTCGCCTGGCTGCGGGAGGCAACGGCCACCACCTGCTGCCGGCTCTGGGTTTTCAATGCGTGCACAAAGCGCTCGGCGATCCAGCCCGGACCGATGATGCCCCAGCGCAGGGAGGGAATGCTCTGCGCCGCCGGGCGGCGCGGGGTCGGTAATTGTGAGGGAAACATAGCGGCTCCTTAATCCTTAACCACGTTAACCCAGCGACGGCTGACCATCGAGGCTTCAATCGCCGACAGCACGCGCTGATTCTGTAAACCAAATTCAAAGCTGGGATAGCAGTCGTCGTCCCCACAAATCCCCTGCACCAGGTCATGCACTTCCATCACCTTGACGTCAAAATAGCCCAGCCCGCCGCCGCCAAAATCGAAGCCGAAGAAGCCGGCATAGGCCGGGATCTGGCTCCCGGCATACAGCGTTTTAAAGCCGCGGTCGTGTTTGTCATCGCGGAAGCGATACACCTGCAGTTCGTTAAAGCGCTCCCCGTCCATATACAGCGTGCCTTCGGTGCCGGAGACCTCCCAGAACACGCCGAAGATGCGCCCGGCGGCGATGCGCGAGGCCTCAATCACCCCCGCGGCGCCGCTGTCGAAATTGACCAGGCACTGAACCTGATCGTCATTTTCCACTTCCCGCCACTCGGCATCGGCCGCGACCCGGCTGGCATACCCGGCATCGGTCTGTGGCACCGGACGCTGGCGCAGGCAGGTTTGCGCGCTGGCGGTCACTTCACGGATACCGCCCATCAAAAACTGGGCGACGGACAGGGTATGGGCGCCGAGGTCGCCAAGCGCCCCGCTGCCGCCGAGGGTTTTCGAGCAGCGCCAGGACCAGGGCAGGTTCGGGTCGTTATAAAACCCCTGATCAAAGGTGCCGCGGAAGCGCACCGGTTCGCCAATATCGCCCCGGGCGATAAGCTGCTTTGCCAGCAGCGCCGCCGGGGTTTTAATGTTGTTAAAGGCCACCATGGTCTTCACCCCCGCGCGCCGGGCCGCCTGCGCCATCTCCTGCGCCTGCTGCTCGTTAACCGCCAGCGGTTTCTCGCAATAGACATGTTTACCCGCCGCGATCGCCGCCATCGCCATCGTGTAGTGCAGATGGTTCGGCGAGGTAATATCCACCACGTCCACCAGCGGATCGTTCACCAGTTCGCGCCAGTCACCATAAGCTTTCTCCGCCCCCAGCTTCACCGCATGACGTTCAGCCAAAGCCTGATCCTGATCCGCCAGCGCGTAAAGATAGGGGCGCTTCGGCAGATCGGGATAGAACATGGCCGCGCGACGGTAAGCGTCGGCGTGCGCCTGGCCCATAAAACCGGAGCCGATAAGACCAATATTTAACCGCGCGCTCATGATGCGTGCTCCTCTGATGATGACGGGGACGAAAAGTGGTGCGCCAGCCAGGCGAAGGCGCGGCGGGCGGTGGCAAACGGCGGCGCCATCGCCGGGTCCTGCTCGGCTTCGATAATCAGCCAGCCGCGGTAGTCGCTGTCCCGGGCAAAGTTGAGGATCGGCGCATAGTCGATGCAGCCGTCGCCAGGGATGGTAAACAGCCCGGCGCGCACCGCCTCGTTAAAGCTCAGGTTTTCGCGATACAGACGCCCCAGCACCTGCGGACGGACGTCTTTCAGATGCAGATGGCGGATACGGTGGCCATATTTCTCCAGCACGCGCGGGATATCGACCCCGGCGACGAAGGCGTGTCCGGTATCAAACGCCAGCCCGACGTTGTCATGGGTCTGGGACAAAAACCGCTCCAGCTCGTCGTCGTGCTCCACCAGCATCATCAGATGATGGTGATAGGCCAGCCGGAGGCCGTAGTCCCGCAGCAGCAGGTCGGCAAAGGTATTTAGCTTATGGCAATACGCCGTCAGGCTGACGCGGCTTAACGGCGGCGAGAGCGAGATCGGCTCATCAAGCGGCGTTTCACCGGGCAGTTGCCCGCACTCGCCATAGACCATTACCCTGGCGCCGAGCTGCTGCAGGAGCTGCGCGTGGCCCCGCACCGCCTCCAGCTCCGCTTCCACGCTGCGGTCGGCCAGCAAGCCGCTGTACCAGCCTGACGCCAGGCGCAGGTCAGCCGCCGCCAGCAGAGGCCCCAATGTCTCCGCCTGGCGGGGAAACTTCCGCCCTAACTCAATTCCCTGAAACCCCGCCTCCCGCGCCTCGCGCAGACACGTGTCGAGAGGGATATCGCCGCCTAAATCCTCCAGCACATCGTTGGTCCAGCACAGGGGGCTAATGCCCCACTGCAGGTGCTCTGTCGCCATGTTTATCTCCTTTTCAGCCAGTCGTCTGGTGTGCCGTCACTATAAGCAGGCGACGACCAGCGATGAAAACGGAGAAATGATGGAAATCCATCATTGCCGCGGACGAAATATCCGCTGGCGTGAGTAGCCCTGAAAAATAAATGGAAATAATGCTTGCCGCAGGCTTATTTTGCAGATAAAAATTACTGGCTTAATAACCCGCTTCAGAGGTTATCCCTTTCATTCGAAATATGATGATAGCAATATGAAAAAATCTCAACACCGCAGCGGCGCGGGCTTTAGCCCTGCGCCCAGGCCTGGCCTGCTGTTATTTGCGTAAGTGACAAATAGTCCCTTTTAAAACATCAATTACTTAACATTCTCTCTGCAATAATATGACATGCAGCGGGAAGGTACGGTGATAAATAAGATCAGGGTAATGATGTTTTTACAAATAAATAACCCTTCTTCTTTCTGCTCGTTATTTATCAGGAATGGCTGCGGTTATATTTATTCGGACGCCCCTGGAGAATGCACCAATGTATATCAACCTTTATGACAATGCGCGCCGCTATCGCGATGAGAAACAATAAGATGAATAAGACCTGGCTTTTCACCACCCTCACCCTGGCGCTGGTCGCCGCCGCGCCGGCCCACGCCATTAGCGCGAAATACCGGGAACAGCTTGAACGCTCCGGTTGCACGCAGATGACCGACGGAACCACCTGCGATATTCATAAAACCAAAGCCGAGAATGCCGCCGCCGCGCAGCAGGCCAGCAGCGGCTTCGGCCCCTGGGTGGGCACCTGGTATGTTTATACTGACTATGGCAATAAAATTGATGAGATTACCGTCACCGCTAAAACGGTGAAAACCCATGGTCATCTGGTCGAGGATGCGAAAGCCAGCCAGGGTAAATTGACGTTCCGGGTGAAAAGCTCAGCCTTTACCCTCAACGACGCCTTTAACGGCGTATGGGCAAACGGCAGCCAGCGCGGCACGTTGCAAAAAGTCCTGTAATAACATTGCCCTGCCGACAGGATGGGGATAATGCAGGAAGAACCTCCCGGCGCAGGCCGGGAGGGAGTGCAACGGTTTACTTCTGCGGACGCATCGCCGGGAAGAGGATCACGTCGCGGATGGTGTGGCTGTTGGTAAACAGCATCACCATCCGGTCGATACCGATGCCCAGACCGGCGGTCGGCGGCAGGCCGTACTCCAGCGCGGTGACGTAGTCTTCGTCATAGAACATCGCTTCGTCATCGCCCGCCGCTTTGGCGTTAACCTGATCCTGGAAACGCTGCGCCTGGTCTTCGGCGTCGTTCAGCTCGCTGAAACCGTTACCGATTTCGCGGCCGCCGATGAAGAACTCGAAGCGATCGGTGATTTCCGGGTTGACGTCGTTACGGCGCGCCAGCGGGGAGACTTCCGCCGGGTATTCGGTGATGAAGGTCGGCTGGATGAGGTGCGCTTCCGCCACTTCGTCGAAGATTTCGGTGACGATGCGCCCCAGACCCCAGCTTTTCTCTACCTGAATACCGAGAGATTCCGCCAGCGCTTTCGCCGCGTCGAAGTTATCCAGATCCGCCATGTTGGTTTCCGGACGATGTTTTTTGATCGCCTCGCGCATGGTCAGTTTTTCAAACGGCTTGCCGAAGTCAAACACCTGGTCGCCATATGGCACCTCGGTTTTGCCCAGCACCGTCTGCGCCAGGGTGCGGAACAGCGACTCGGTCAGTTCGATCAGGTCTTTGTAGTCCGCGTACGCCATGTACAGTTCCATCATGGTGAACTCTGGGTTATGGCGTACCGAGATCCCTTCGTTGCGGAAGTTACGGTTGATTTCAAACACGCGTTCGAAGCCGCCGACCACCAGACGTTTCAGATACAGTTCCGGCGCGATGCGCAGGTACATATCGAGATCCAGCGCGTTGTGATGCGTGATAAACGGACGGGCGGAAGCGCCGCCGGGGATCACCTGCATCATCGGGGTTTCCACTTCCATAAAGCCACGGGCTACCATGAACTGACGCATGGTCGCGAGGATCTGCGAGCGGATGCGGAACGTATGGCGCGACTCTTCGTTAGCGATCAGATCCAGATAGCGCTGGCGATAGCGGACTTCCTGATCCTGCAGGCCGTGGAATTTATCCGGCAGCGGGCGCAGGGCTTTGGTCAGCAGGCGCAGCTCGGTGCAGTGGATGGAGAGTTCGCCGGTTTGCGTTTTGAACAGCTTGCCGCGGGCGGCGATGATGTCGCCAAGGTCCCATTTCTTAAACTGTTCGTTGTAGACGCCTTCCGGCAGGTCATCGCGGGCCACGTACAGCTGGATACGGCCGCCGACGTCCTGGAGGGTGACGAAGGAGGCTTTGCCCATCACGCGGCGGGTCATCATCCGGCCGGCCACCGCAACTTCAACGTTCAGGGAAGCGAGTTCATCGTTATCCTTCGCATCGAATTCAGCGTGCAATTGGTCAGAGGTATGATCGCGACGGAAATCGTTGGGGAAAGCTACGCCCTGCTCACGCAGCGCAGCCAGTTTTTCGCGACGAGTTTTCAGTTCATTATTAAGGTCAATGGCCTCATCGGCACCTTGTGCTTGTTGTTCAGACATATGGGTTCCTCATAACCTTGCTTTCAAACTAGCTTCGATAAATTGAACCAGGTCACCCTTCCGCGCGGCCTGTCTCCGGCTTTACACCGAAGAACAAGAGTAACGAATCTGGCTTCTCTTCAAGCTGATCTCACTCAGCTATGCCTTCACTAACGGTATTTTTTATCGTTGGCTTCCGCGCCTGCCAGAATATCCTCCTTCTGCTCACTACGCTGTGCAGGAGCGGCTTTGCGCTCCGCTGTGGATGGAATGCCCCGGTCGCGCTGCGCGTACCGGGGCGATAATTGGCGCTGGCCGATAGCCCGGCGGAGGCGGTTACGCCGCAGCCGGGACGCGCGTCAGGCGCCGCCGCCGGGAAGCTCGCCAGCCGCCGCGCGGCGTTTGCCGACGCTACAGGCTGCGGCAAAGGCGATAACCACCATCACCGCCACGCAGCCGAGGGTCCATTCCCCCATCTGCGAGAAGAAATGCTGATAGGCGGCAATCGCCGTATCGCTGATTTGCGATTCGGTGGTCTGCTGGGCGACCACGCCGGCCAGCCAGTTGGCCACCGCGCCGGTGGCCAGCATATAAATACCGGTCAATACCCCGGTGACGCCGGGCATGTTCAGGCGGGTGATTTGCGCCATCGCGACCGGGTCGATAAACAGTTCGGCAAAACCCATCATCGCCAGTCCAGCGACCATCATGCCCATCGAGGCCTGACCCTCAGCGGCGCCGTGGCGGGCGTTGAGCGCCAGCAGCATAAAGCCGCCGCCCATCAGCAGCAGGCCAAAAGCGAATTTCAACCAGACGCGCAGCACCGAACGCGCGCTGCCTTCCGGGCGCATCAGCCACGCCAGCGCCACGCCGGCCGCCATCACCGCCACCGCGTTAACCGACTGGAACAGCGCCGTCGGCACGTCCCAGTTCAGCAGGCGGCGGTTAACAAAGTGATCGATAAACAGGCTAATCGAGCTTCCCCCCTGCTGCGCCAGCACCCAGAACAGCGTCCCGGCAAGCATCAGCAGGACGATCTGCCACAACGCGCGACGATGCTCCGGGGCTTTGATCATGATCCGCGCCACCATCTGGGCGGCGAACAGGCAGACGACCGCCAGCAGATAGCCGGACCAGTTGTTTTGCAGCAGCAGCGTGAAGAACACCGGCGCCAGGCAGAGCATCACCAGCAGCCAGCCCCAGGTCGGCAGCAGGAATTTCACCGCCCGCAGCGCCGGTTTATCGACGCCGCGGGTATGCCGGAAGTGGCGGCTGCCGCTTAAGAAAATCATCAGGCCGATGAACATCCCGATCCCCGCCAGGGCGAAGCCGATATGCCAGCCGTACCACTGAGCCGCCAGCCCGCAGGCGATGGGCGCGGCGATGGAGCCGACGTTGCCGGCGGCGTACAGCAGCGAGAAGCCGCCGTCGCGACGCGGATCGTCGTGGGCGTAAAGTTCGCCAAGCAGGCAGCTGATATTGGATTTGAACAGGCCGTAGCCGCAGATAATGATCGCCAGCGCGACGTACAGGCTCCATGCGGAGGTCGACTCAACGCCCAGCACCACGTGGCCGAGGGTCATCAACAGCGCCCCGGCAATCACCGCCGTGCGGTTGCCGAGCAGGCGGTCGGCAAGCCAGCCGCCAAGAATAGGGGTAACGTAAACCAGAGAGGCGTAAGCGCTGAACAGGCTGATGGCGTGGCTGTCGTCGAAGCCAAGCTGGTGGGTGAGGTAGAGGATGAGTAAGGCGCGCATGCCGTAAAAGCTGAAGTACTCCCAGATCTGGATCGCAACGATGTAGTAAATCGCGCGCGGCTGTGAGGGTGTTTTCATGTGTTCTCCTTGCAGCGTGAAAAAGGGAAGTGGCAAGCCACTTCCCTGGTGTGCGTCTATTACTTGTTATTCTCTTCTTTCAGCACTTTAACGGTGTAACGACCATCCGCCTGACGATAGGCGCCGTGGATATCGGTTTCGAAGCCCGGATAGTGGGCGCCGATTTCGCACAGCATCTGCAGGAACTCCAGCACCGGACGGCTCTCTTCGGTGATCATTTCACCCGGCATCACCAGCGGCACTCCCGGAGGATACGGCAGGATCATGTTGGCGTTGACGCGGCCGACCATCTCTTCGAGGTACACTTCTTCCGTCTGACCGTGCAGCTCTTTCTGGAACGCGGCATACGGGGTCATCACCATGGATGGCAGCACTTCAAACGCGCGGAACATCAGGTCCGGCAGGTTGTGATGCTCAACCAGTTTGTGAATATTCTGCGCCAGGTCCTGAATACGCATGTTTTCATAGAATTCAGGATCTTCACGGTACAGCGACGGCAGCATGTTTTTCACCCGCAGGTTCAGGTCGAACGCGCGTTTGAAGTCGGTCAGCGCACGCAGCAGGCTCAGCGCTTTGGTTTTGTCGATACCGATGCTGAACAGGAACAGCAGGTTGTACGGACCGGTTTTCTCCACCACGATGCCGTGTTCGTCGAGATACTTCGCCACGATGCTGGCCGGAATACCGAACTCATCCATGGTGCCGTCTTTCTTCATCCCCGGGGTCAGCAGAGTGACTTTGATCGGGTCGAGATACATGTGCTCGTTGTCGATGTTTTTGAAACCGTGCCATGCGCTGTCGGAGCGCAGCGGCCAGCATTCAGGACCGTCGATATGTTCCGGCTGCCATACGTCGAAGAACCAGCCGTCAGACTCGCCTTTCAGACGTTTGATCTCTTTACGGAACTTGATGGAACGTTCGATAGAGCCGTCGATCAGGCGCTTACCGGCGTTGCCTTTCATCATCGCCGCCGCGGTTTCGGTGGACGCCACGATCCCGTAGTGCGGGGAGGTGGTGGTGTGCATCATGTAGGCTTCGTTAAAGGTCTCTTCGTTAACATCGCCTTTCACGTGGATCATCGATGCCTGGGAGAACGCCGCCAGCAGTTTGTGCGTGGACTGGGTTTCGTAAATCACCTTCCCTTCGACGCGGCCGCCGCTCATCCCGCATTTGCCTTCATAGATCGGCGAGAAGTTGGTGTAAGGCACCCATGCGGAGTCAAAGTGGATGGATTTCACATCCAGGGTTTTCTTGATGAAGTCAGTGTTGTACAGCAGACCATCGTAAGTCGAGTTGGTGATAACGGCGTGTACCGGCCAGGTCGCGTTCGGCGTCTCTTTCACACGCTTGGCGATAGTCGCGTGCTGGAATTCGCTCTGCGGGATACCGCCGAGGATGCCGTAGGCGTTACGGGTCGGACGGAAGTAGATCGGCGTAATGTCGCTCATCATCATCAGATGGGTCAGCGATTTGTGGCAGTTACGGTCAATCAGCACGGTGCTGCCGGCCGGCGCGGAGTACATACCGACGATTTTGTTGGCGGTCGAGGTGCCGTTGGTCACCATGTAGCTGCGTTCGGCGTTAAATACGCGAGCGATATACTCTTCCGCTTCTTTGTGCGGGCCGCTGTGGTCCAGCAGGGAACCGAGCTCAGAAACTGAAATCGAGATATCGGATTTCATGGTGTTGGAGCCAAAGAAATCGTAGAAGATGCTGCCTACCGGGCTTTTCTGGAAGGCGGTACCGCCCATGTGGCCCGGGGTACAGAAGGTGTATTTGCCTTCACGCACATATTTGAACAGCGCTTTGGTCAGCGGCGGCAGAATGGTGTCGATGTATTCGTCAGTGTTCTGTTTGATTTTGTTCGCGATATCTTCCGCAGCGCCCAGCGCATATTCGAAGAAGCGAACCTGCATGCGCAGATCGTTCAGGCTAACGTCCAGCGTGGAGTAGGTGTTAGCGAACGCATACAGCGGCATGTACTCGTTCATTTTGCTGATTTCTTCGCACAGCTCGAGATTGTATTTATCCCAGTCGAAGATCACGCCGCACAGACGAGAGTTGTTTTCGATCAGTTTTAATAAGTCGTCACGGTCGTTCGGGTAGACAATGCGGAAGTCCAGGCGTTCGAGAGCACGATGCAGTTCACGGATGGGTTCTTCTTTGAAGTAAACCCCCATGTGATTCATGATTGCAATAACGTTCATAGTCAAATCTCCAGATGTAGAAAGCCCCTCCCGTCGCGCTATGACAGGTGATGGAAGGAGCCTCAGGAAAAAGGGTTACTGATTAGTGCGCGTTAGCGGGCCTGTTGCTATCCGATGCGTTGCTCTGGCGCTGGTGCATTTTGCGGCCGTAGAACATCAGGATAATCAGGCTAACGATAAAGGTGCCGGCCAGTTCGAAGGAGCTTGCGCCCATCAGCGCGATGAAGCAGAACACGCAACCCAGTACCGAACAAATCAGGCTGACGAAGTTACGGATGTTGATGCCTTCGAAACGAATCAGGTCAACACAGGAGTAGAAGTAAGGCAGCATGGTCAGCAGTACCGCGATACCGGTCAGTTCGCCGAACAGGTCAGAGGCTTTACCACCGGCGGAGTTCATCAGGGTAATCAGCACCATCAGCGCGGTCATTTTCACCGCGGCCAGCAGCAGGCCTTTTTTCGGGATACCGTTGCTATCGACTTCGCCATACACTTTCGGGAAGTTGCCATCGTTGGCGGCACGCACACCCGCCTGGCCAACCAGCATCATCCACGAGCCCAGAGAAGTCAGGCAGGCGAAGGCGGTGAAAGCGGATACCATCGGCGCAGCCCAGCCGCCGAGGATGGTGGAGGCGCTAATCGCGAACGGCGCACCGGACGCTGCCATCTGAGAAGCAGGATACATACCGGCGATAACCTGAGTCGCGGCGATGTAGACGATACCGGCCATCGCGGTACCCAGCATGGTGGCCAGCGGCACGGTACGTTTCGGGTTTTTCACCATCCCGGTACTCACGGCGGCGGATTCTACGCCAACGAAGGCCCACAGGCAGAGCAGGATACTTTTGATGACCGCGTGGCTATCGGTGGTGCTGGAGGTGTTCCAGTTCGCCTGATAGGTAGCGACATCAAACCAGTGCCAGCCGACGACCGCGGTCATGACTACCGGAATAAGCACCAGCACCAGACCAATGGTGGTCAGACGGCTGACCCAGGTCCCGCCGAGCATATTAACGAAAGTAAAGATCCACACGATGGCAATACAGGCAATCCCTGCTGGCACCGGGTTATTTAAAATAGGGAAGAACGTAGACAGATAAGAAACTGCGGTAATCCCGATAGCCAGGTTACCAATCCAGTTTGCGTGATAATAAAGTACACCGGTCTGGAAACCGAATGCCGGAGATATTTCCCCTGCGTAAGCAATGGGACCACCCTGCTGCGGGTTTTTAGTGGCCAGTCGGGCATAAACATAAGCCAGAGACATCGCACCAATAATTGAAATTACCCAGCCCCAAATGGCAATACCACCGATGCTGGCCAGGTTCGCAGGTAATAATGCAATACCGCTCCCCATCATATTACCGGCGACGACACCGGTACAGGCAAATAGCCCGATCTTCTTGGCAGAACTCATGGTTGTTTTTCTCCTAAGTTTATTTGGGAGGTACAGATCATGATACAGAACCATTAATTGACCCGACCAACTGCCAACAAGATTACTGATTTGTACGAGATAAGTCCTAAAGATAAAGTGAAATAACAACAAACATCAGACAAATGATATTTTGACCTTTTTCGCTTAACATATAAACATGACAACAGGGTGTCAGAAAAAGATAAACATTGTTGTTTTACATGAACTTAGATGAGATATGACGTGTTACTGAACTGTTATTCAAAGCCTCCTGAATGCTAAATATAAATAACAACAGGAGGCTTCATGAGAAACATAAATTTAACCTCATCACACCAAAAACCTTTCACATGATGAGGGTTTACTTATTCTGAAGAGAGGAAATTATCGAGATACGGAACAACCCGGTTGACCGACGTCTGGAAAACTCCGTTTTCAATCCAGTACAATGTGTCTCCACCGGGTCGTAAATTAAACGCCGTAATGTAAGAATCCGCTGCCAGCCGGTTCTCACCTTTCATCTCATAGACTTTGCCTAACAGCACATAATTCAGCCACGACATCTCTAAATCGATCGCATGGTTAATCGCTGTGTTCGCTTCGTCAACTTTTCCCTTTCCCAGCAAATCCACTGCGTTTATTTGATAATAAATCGCCATATCTTTTATACCCGGCATCTCCCCTACCCGCTCAACTTCGCTGTAGAGGGCTGCCAGCTGTTTATCATCCAGCGGCTGTTGCGAATGGCGTAATACATCCACCAGCGTTTTTTCGGCATACGCGTAAATAAAATCAGGCGCCCGCTTAATCACATCATCCAGCAGGCTGCTGGCCTTGCTTAATGAGTCAACATCGCCCTTCATTAACAGCTGATGCGACTGGTAGAAATAGGTTAACGCCACGCTTTGCGAGGGCTGATATTGCCTGAGCATCGCCTGCATTCGCGCCGGCCACGGCTGCGCCAGCGCGTCCGACAGGCTGTTCATCAGATCGTTCTGGATGGTGAGCTGGTTGTCATTGGTCACAAAATAGCGCTTATCGAGCATCGTCGAGCTGTCGGCGTTATCCACCAGCTGGACCGACATAAAGCATTGCTGCGCCCGGTAGTGGCGCTGATTGACGAATTCAATGGTCAGCGTTTTACCGGAACTGCTCGGCTCATTGATGTTGTAGTCTGTTTTGTCATGCACCATAAAGGTCGAGAAGGTGTTCAGCGAGGTGGTGATCAGGCTGGCCAGGCCGACCGCGTAGGAGTGCTGCGAAGACCAGTTGGTGCAGGAGTTACCATTGACCAGGTGGATATCGATATCGCGCGGGTTGAGTAGCAGGCGCGCCTTGTTGACCGGCGGCCGCGATTCCATGCTCGACAGCGCCACCAGCGCCACGCAGGTGCCCAGCGCCAGCAGAAACAGCCCCCACACCAGGGCGGTGGTGAGCCGTTTACGCACTGACGGCGCGCTGGCACCTGTCGGCGCGGGAGCTGGCACGGCGGGATCGGCGGTGGAGACGGGCGCGTCCGGCGGCGCACCGGCAGCCGGCGGCGCGGGAGCGGCGACCGATGGCGAAGGCGTCAGCGCCTCCATCTGCGGGGTGAGTTCCTCCCCCTCTTCGGTGCACCAGATCACCGGCACCGTGAGCTTATACCCCCGTTTGGGTACCGTCGCGATGTACTCAAGGCTAACGTCGTCGCCGTCTTTGAGCGACTTGCGCAGTTCGGAAATACTCTGCGTGACAACGTGGCTGGTCACAACGTTCCGGGTCCAGACGTTTTCGATAAGCTCGTCCCGGCTAAGCACTTCCCCCGGATGGCGAGCAAAAAAGACCAGGAGGTCGATTAAACGCGGTTCAAGGGTAAGCTGGCGCCCCTTCCTGCTGATTTGGTTTACAGAGGGGGTTACCAGCCATTCACCGACGCGAACAACAGGTTGTAGCATACAAGAAAGCCCCAGACAAAAAGGGAAAGGCGCGATGATAACACATTTGTCCTACCTATTTTTGCCAGGGGTCACTCCCTCAGGCATTAGGCGGGAATTCGCCTTTTAGCGACAATAAAAAGCAATATTTCATTAACATCGTGATCATCAAAACTATATATAGCGATAAAAATGCGTTTTCGCTGTCGCTTAGCCGGTGGAACGCGGGCGGCGGAAAAAAAATAAGCCCGGAGGCGTAACGCGCTCCAGGCTCAGTCAGTGGCGTGCCGCTACGGCAGCGGCACAATCGATTATTTATACACTTCCGCTGTGGCTTCAAAGTTAGGGCCATGCTCACGCGCAGCAGTAATCACGTAGTACTTTCCGCCTTTCTCATCGGCCAGCTTAGAGAGCTGATCGTGCAGATCGGAGGGCGAAGAGAACTCACCGCCGGACGGCCCCACCGAGATCGGTCCGACCTTGGTCAGTTTGAAGTGTTTCACTTCTTCTTTGGTGATCAACTGCGCGGCGGAGGCGCCAAATGCAACGGCTGAAAGGGCTAACGCGACTATCACTTTTTTCATCCTAAAATCTCCTTGGAATAGGCCTTCAGTCAGGCCCTTTCAGTATAGACGGCGATTTACTAAGCGTGCTACCGATGCGCTGATTTTTTGGCCGCAGCGTTTAGTAACGCGGCGGTACCCCTTCCGGGCGGGTCTTAAAACGCCGGTGCAGCCACATATATTGCTCGGGCGCCATCAGGATGCACTGTTCGATAATCTGGTTCATCCACGCCGCCGTCGCCTCGGCGCTTGCCAGCGGCGGCGTGCGCTCCGGCGTCAGGGAGATCAATTCATATCCCCTACCGTTGGGCTTGCGTCGGGGAACAAACGGCACAATCGTCGCCCCGGACATTTTCGCCAGCATCCAGGTGCCGGTGGTGGTCGCCGCCTGCTCGACGGCAAACAGCGGCGCAAAAACACTGCTGGCCGGGCCGTAATCATGATCCGGCGCGTACCAGAGGATCTCCCCCTCTTTTAGCGCCCTGACCATCCCTTTCAGATTTTTTCGATCCAGCATGGTCTTGTTCGAGCGCAAGCGTCCCCAGGTCTGCAGCCAGTCAATCAGCGGGTTATCATTGGGCCGGTAGACGCCGATGCCCGGGGTAAACATGCCATACATCCGCGCCCCCATCTCGAGGGTGAGAAAATGAATGCCGATCAGTAAGATGCCCTGCTTTTGTTCGAGGAGGTCGACCACCTCGTTCACGCCGCTGGTCTCGGTCCAGCGCGCCACCCGGTGCGTCGGCCAGAACCAGGCCATGCCGGTCTCCATCAGCCCCATGCCCAACGATTCAAAGTTTTTCACCAGCAGCGCCTCACGCTCGGCGACGCTCATCGCGGGAAAACAGAGTTCCAGATTACGTCTGGCAATCCGCGCGCGACTTTTCATCACCCGCATTGCCAGCCGCCCGAGCGCCGTGCCCAGTCGGTAGATCACCGGATACGGTAATTGCACCAGCAGCCATAACAAGCCAATTCCCAGCCATAATAGCCAGTAACGCGGGTGCAATAGCGCGCGGGAAAATTTGGGTAAATTTGACATAGTAATCCTGTTAATTCACTCAATAATAGCTGAGCAAAAATCGCGAAATAAAGTAGCGGATCCTGCAGGTTATATTTTTCCAATTCGTGCGGTAATACTCAGTCACAAAGCGCGTTATTATAAGCCGATTCCATGATAATTTCAGCCCTTGCGCTGGGGTTACTCTCGTATTAGACACTTAGCGTAAAATTTCCTGATTTGTGCATAAATAAATAAACCTAACCTCTACGACGCGGCCGATTGCCGATAAAATCGCCAGTGTCTTATCCTCAGCCTCTCGCCCAATGCCTTTTTACTCACGCTTTATTATGGCGATAGCCAACGCAAACAGGCCGTTTCGCCCGGTCTAACATGGTCAGCATGCGGTTATTTGTGACTCGGGCAAAGGTTAAGCATCACCAATGCGGATCCTTTTCCCAGATATGCTACGTTTACAGCGCTCATTCGACGCAAGTGCCTTTGCCGACGTCGTCGCTTTCAGAAGCCATAGTGAGAAGGAACTATGACAATGAATTATCAATTAGTGAAGCAAGTCAGAGAAAATAACACATTAAGAAAAAGCTTCATTGACCTTGCCGTTAAGACTTTCGACCTGTCTTTTGAAGAGTGGTATCAACAAGGTTACTGGACTGACGCCTATATCCCCTACGCCTTTGTCGAACGTAATAAAATTATCGCTAACGCCTCGGCCAACATCATCGATCTGCGCTGGCAGGGCGAACCCCGGCGTTATATTCAGATTGGCACCGTGATGACCGAACCGGACCACCGTAATAAGGGATTAGCCGGTCAGCTTATCCATCACATCCTGCAGGACTGGCAGCAGGAGGCAGACGCCTTCTTTTTATTTGCCAATCCCACCACGGTGGATTTTTACCCCAAATTTGGTTTCACCCGCAGCGAAGAGCATCAATATATTATGCCGGTCTCTCCGCGCGCCGGTGATTTTCGCAAGCTGGATATGGACCGCGCGGACGATGTCACCCTGCTCCGCCATTACTATGAAAAATCCAACCCGTTCTCACCGCTGCGGGTGGAGCACAACTTTGGCCTGCTGATGTTTTACTGCTCCGCCTTTATGAAGCATTTCGTTTACTATTCGGCAAAAAATGAGGCGGTGATTATCGCCATGCAAAACGGCCCGGTGCTGATCTGCTTTGACCTGTTCTGCGACACGGGCAAAAGCCTGTCGACGCTGGTCAACGAGCTGGCCGATGACCATGTTTACCAGGCCATCCTCGGTTTTACCCCCAATGAAGACCGGCTCGGCGAGTACGAGAAGATTGAGGGGGAAGATATCCTCTTTGTCTATGACCACAAGGAAAACCTGTTTAAAGACAGGAAGTTGATGTTTCCTTTACTGGCGCATGCCTGACGGCGCCGCGCCGTCAGGCCGATCAGTTATAGGTCACCACGAAGGTCGCGCTGGCGTTCGCCTCGCCCGCTGTCAACGCGAGCCGGTCGGCGGCTCGCCGCGCCGTGAGACGTAATCCCGATAGTCCTCGCCAACATAAATCTGCCGTGGCCGGTAGATGGTCAGCGGCGCCTGGTGCATCTCGTTCCAGTGCGCCACCCAGCCGACCGTCCGTCCGACCGCGGTGACCACCGCAAACATCGACGAAGGCAGATTCATCGCCTTGAGGATCACCGCGGTATAAAAATCCACGCTCGGCGACAGGCCATTTTCCACAAAGTAGGGGTCGGTCAGCGCCACGTCCTCAAGGGCCATCGCCACCTGCAGCAGACGATCGGACATTCCTACCTCCGCCAGTACCCGATGGCTGGTTTCACGCAGGATATCGGCGCGCGGGTCGCGGTGACGGTAGCGTGAGTTGCCAAAACCGAGGCGGCGAAATGCCTGCGGGTCGCGTTTTGCCTGACGCAGAAACGCCGGAACCTGATCGACGCTTTCAATCTCTTCCAGCATCCGCATGCTCGACTCATTGGCGCCGCCGTGCATCGGTCCCCACAGCGACGCTAGCCCGGCGGCGACGCAGGCGAATAAGTTCGCCCCGGAGGAGCCCGCCGCGCGCACCGTGGTGGTGGAGGCGCACTGCCCGTGATCGGCATGCAGGACCAGGATCTGGTTCATCGCCTGTTCGATGACCGGATTGAGGACGTATTTCTCGGCCGGGATAGCAAACAGCATCTGCAGGAAATTGCCGGCATAGGAGAGATCGTTGCGCGGATACGCGGCGGGTTGTTCAATGGAGTACTTGTAGCTCATGGCGGCGATAGTGGGCATTTTCGACAGCAGCCGCGTGGCGGCCAGCGCCCGGTGCTCCGGATTTTCCACATCCAGGACATCATGATAGAACGCCGCCAGCGCCCCCACCAGGGCGCACATCAGCGCCATCGGGTGCGAATCGCGACGAAAGCCGCTGCACATGCGGGCTATCTGCTCATGCACCAGGGTATGGCGGGTGATGGTTTCGCGAAACGTTTGATAGCTGGCCTCATCCGGCGCGTCGCCCCGCAGCATGATGTACGCCACCTCGAGAAAATCACACTGGCGGGCCAGCTGGTCCACCGGATAGCCGCGGTGCAGCAGCACGCTGTTTTCCGTATCGATCCACGAGATCGCCGACTGGCATCCGGCGGTGTTGGCGAAGCCGGGGTCGTAGCTACAGAATCCGGACTGATTCAGCTCGCGTATGTCGACCCCCACATGGCCCCGGCTTCCCGGCACCTGCGGCAGGGTGATGGGCGTCGGTTGCCCGGCAATAGAAAGCGTTAACGGTGTGGTGCTCATCCTGTCAGTTCCCCCAGCAGCTTATCAGCGACCTGAAGTCATTCTTCAGGCGGAAAGACCAACATAACCAATGTGATGCAGCTTATTCATTGATGTCATCACTATAACGCTGACAAAGAGGATATTTTGCTGGCCTTCCCGGGGAAACAGGCCGTCTTTCCCCACCCCACCGCTGGATAGCGGCACAAATCGCCAAGGATAAAGGCGATCAGCGCTGTCAAAATTTACGCTGAGTAAAGAAAGGATGAAGAGGAGCTACCATGAATTTTGTGCTGTCGATGACCCTCATCTGCATCGCTATCGCCTGGCTGATGATGAGCCTGCTGCCGGTATAGACGCAGCGCTAACCGCCACGCCAGTGGCCTGGATAACGCCTCATTCAATGGATTTCCGCCGTGGTCTTCGCCTCTGAAGTTTCAGCAGAGTCATACAAGAAGTACTGGTCGCATATCAGGCTGTTGCGGTTTCCCGGCGAGGGGTAGGCTAAAGGCCCACTGTTAAGGAGGTGATATGTCTGGACTGATCAACCCACATGCGGCCCCGGAAGAAGCAGCCTATGCGCTGATAATTGAGCTCGTTCGCGCCCAGCGCGTGCCGCAATATGAAGGCGATATTTCCGGCCTGCTGGCGATGTACGACGAAGCCGTTAACCATTTTAAAGAAAAAGAGACCGAGCGTTAGGCGTGGGCGTCGTTGTGCAGGGAAAGGGTGACGCCTGCGGGAGACGCGCAGGCGTTGGCTGGATAACGGCTTGAGTTATCAGCTGCCGCGGTAGGTAGAGTATCCGTACTGACTGAGCAGCAGCGGGATATGCAGTTTTTGATTTTGCTTTGTGACATTGAAAATAACCGGAACCACCGGGAAGAACGTATTCATGTTTTGGCTTTTAAAATAGTCACCGGTTTTAAATGTCACTTTATACACCCCCGGCTCCATATTTTCCGCCTGCGGATAGAGCGATTTAATCCGCCCATCGGCATCCGTTTTGCCGGTGGCGATATGCTGCCAGCTGTCCCCTTGCTGCTTATCCAGCTCAATCTGCACCCCCGGCGAAGGGAGCCCGGTTTGCTGATTAAGAATGTGTACGCTGAGCGTGCCCTCTGGCGCCGCCAGCGCGCTGAAGCTGAGCAGGGAAATTACGGAGGCGATAACTAATTTCATAATCGTGACCTTTTGGGCAAGTGAAAGTGCCCTAACTATAGTCAGCGCGGCGGGGAAAAAAATTAAACTTTTTGTTATCAGATTGCGGTGATGGGGACTGTCCCCATACACAACACGCCGAACCGGTTTTGTCGTGAGAAGAGGAAGTGTCTTATGTGTGAGTAACCCCGTGCTCTGCGTAACAGGATACGGGACACTTAAACTGTCAGAGAGGGGAAATAGATTAGCTCGGGTCAAATATCACAAGGTTAAAGAATATATGCCGTGGCCTCTCCCCCCTCTAACAGAACAGTGCTCACTGAAAATGGCCTGCCGTATTCGAAATAATCATTTAACATTATTTAAACGACTATTCCAGTGGAAGTAATCACCTGGTGCAGATATTAATTATTATCATTGATTCTCTTGTCGCCACGCCTTCACCATCTCCTTTGTTATCTCTTTCTTGTAGCAAATGGGTGAATACCCACCCGCTTTGCTCCAGGCACTGCGGCCACCGCACGAGCTGCCGTTCCGCGCGGTATTGAAGGGACAGGCACAGGTGCCGGGGTAGGATGCGACAGAGTCATCAATAATTCTTTGCCTGACCTGATCATCGCTTAAGGCATTCGATTTGGCGATAGAAATATCTGATGCAAAGACAAACACAACAGCGAATACGGAGATGGTGACGAATTTGATGTTCATTTGGATCTTTCCAGGTCGAAGATGAACATCGAGGGTATGCTTTCAAAAAGCATTGAATATTGATCTTTAGCAACTGTCATTCGCGCCAGCTTAAAATGCGATACCTAGCCCCGGTAGCATAAATTAAAGTTATGAAGAGTGTTAGCCTGTTTATTATTTGCCTGCACACATTTTAATGCAGAGGAAATATTTTTCAGAAAATGAAATTAATCAATAAGGCGACCAGATTACGGAAAATCGCTATCCAGGATAGTAACGTGTGAGACGCTAGCTCCAAGACAATGACGCCATTTTTGCCGCCAGCGACACAAAGACGACACAGAGAGGAAAATAGTCTGGATGAAGATTGGTATAACGTTTTGATTCAAAATGGCACGCCCTACAGGATTCGAACCTGTGACCTACGGCTTAGAAGGCCGTTGCTCTATCCAGCTGAGCTAAGGGCGCCCTGAGAAGCGAGTGCTTCGCGGAGTGAAACGCCTGGAATTATACGGTCCACGTCGGTTGAGTCAATCCATTTTGCCAGGAAACTGCGGGGCTTATACGAGGCTGGCGAAATATCCTCCGCCAACTGTACAAGAAGCATACCACCGGGGCTCTTACGCCAGTAAATCGACTGAGTGGCCAGGCGCAACACACCAATAACCATGCAATGAAAAGGGTCAAAAACTGGCTAAATTTGCCCCAGACAGGATAAAACAGCAAACGAGGACTGACAGCGAGGCCGGCTTCTGACAAAATATCCTCATCCCCCTTTCGTAAAGATACAGATGGAATCCTCTCTCTGATGGCAGCAAAAATTATTGACGGTAAAACGATTGCGCAGCAGGTACGCTCTGAGGTTGCGGAAAAAGTGAAGGCTCGCGTTGCGGCCGGAAAACGCGCCCCTGGGCTGGCCGTCGTGCTGGTCGGCAGCAACCCGGCCTCGCAGATTTATGTCGGCAGCAAGCGCAAAGCATGTGAAGAAGTGGGCTTCGTCTCCCGCTCTTACGATCTCCCGGAAACCACCAGCGAAGCCGAGCTGCTGGAGCTTATCGACACCCTGAATGCCGATAAGACCATCGACGGTATTCTGGTTCAGCTGCCCCTGCCGGCAGGGATCGATAACGTCAAAGTTCTCGAGCGCATCGCGCCGGATAAAGACGTCGATGGCTTCCATCCTTACAACGTTGGCCGCCTGTGCCAGCGGGCGCCGCGCCTGCGTCCGTGCACCCCGCGCGGTATCGTGACGCTGCTGGAGCGCTACAATATCGACACCTACGGCCTGAATGCGGTGGTCATTGGCGCGTCCAATATCGTCGGCCGTCCGATGAGCATGGAGCTGCTGCTGGCCGGCTGCACCACCACCGTCACCCACCGCTTTACCAAAAACCTGCGCCATCATGTCGAAAACGCCGACCTGCTGATCGTCGCGGTGGGTAAACCGGGCTTTATTCCTGGCGAATGGATCAAAGAAGGGGCGATTGTGGTCGATGTCGGCATTAACCGTCTGGAAAGCGGCAAAGTGGTCGGCGACGTGGTGTATGAAGATGCCGCTGAACGCGCATCCTACATCACCCCGGTTCCCGGCGGCGTTGGCCCGATGACCGTCGCCACCCTGATTCAGAACACGCTGCAGGCGTGCGAAGAGTACCACGACGTTGAGGAGGCCTGAGATGGCGACATTTTCCTTAGGAAAACACCCGCACGTTGAGCTGTGCGATCTGCTGAAGCTGGAAGGCTGGAGCGAAAGCGGCGCCCAGGCGAAGATCGCCATCGCCGACGGGCTGGTAAAAGTCGACGGCGCGGTGGAAACCCGCAAACGCTGCAAAATCGTCGCCGGTCAGACGGTGAGCTTTGAAGGCCAGAGCGTAACCGTCACGGCCTGACCGCGAAAAGGAAAACGCCCGCTTAAGCGGGCGTTTTTTTATGACTTACTTCCGGCGCCAGGTGGTGCCCTGTGGGCCATCTTCCAGCACGATCCCCATCTCGTTAAGACGATCGCGCGCCGCATCCGCCGCCGCCCAGTCTTTCGCTTTACGCGCGTCCAGACGCTGCTGGATAAGCGATTCAATTTCCGCTACTTCCGCGTCGTCAGCCTGCGCGCCGCTCTGCAGGAAGGCGTCCGGCTCCTGCTCCAGCAGCCCCAGCACCGACGCAAGCTTACGCAGGTGGGCCGCCATGGCGTTCGCCGCGGCCGTGTCCTCGGTTTTCAGGCGGTTTACTTCGCGCGCCATATCGAACAGCACCGAGTAGGCTTCCGGGGTGTTGAAGTCATCGTCCATCGCCTCGATAAAGCGTGCTTCGAAGGCTTCGCCGCCCGCCGCGTCGACGGATTTGTCGGTACCGCGCAGCGCGGTGTACAGACGCTCCAGCGCCGAGCGCGCCTGCTTGAGGTTCTCTTCGCTGTAGTTCAGCTGGCTGCGATAGTGGCCGGACATCAGGAAGTAGCGAATGGTCTCCGCATCGTAATACTTCAGCACGTCGCGGACGGTAAAGAAGTTGCCCAGCGATTTCGACATCTTCTCGCGGTCGACCATCACCATGCCGGAGTGCATCCAGTAGTTAACGTACTCGCCGTCATGGGCGCAGGTGGACTGAGCGATTTCGTTTTCGTGATGCGGGAACATCAGATCGGAACCGCCGCCGTGGATGTCAAAATGGTTGCCCAGCTGTTTGCAGTTCATCGCCGAGCACTCGATATGCCAGCCCGGACGGCCCGCGCCCCACGGCGACGGCCAGCTTGGCTCGCCCTCTTTCGACATCTTCCACAGAACGAAGTCCATCGGGTTACGCTTGACGTCAACCACGTCGACGCGCGCCCCCGCCTGCAGCTGATCGAGATCCTGACGCGACAGCAAACCGTAGTTCGGGTCCGTCGGCACATCGAACATCACGTCGCCGTTATCCGCCACATAGGCATGGCCTTTGGCGATCAGCTGCTCGGTAATCTCGATGATTTCCGCAATATGATGCGTCGCGCGCGGCTCGCTGTCGGGACGCAAAATATTCAGGGCGTCAAAATCCTTGTGCATTTCGGCGATCATCCGATCGACCAGCGCGACAAAGCTTTCGCCGTTTTCATTAGCGCGCTTAATGATTTTGTCATCGATATCGGTGATATTGCGCACGTACTTCAGCTTATAGCCGAGAAAACGCAGATAACGCGCCACAACGTCAAAGGAGACGAAGGTACGCCCATGGCCGATGTGACAGAGATCGTAAACGGTAATACCACACACGTACATGCCGACTTCCCCGGCATGGATAGGTTTAAATTCCTCTTTCTGGCGCGTCAGTGTATTAAAAATTTTTAACATCGAAGATTCCGTGTAGACGTGTGTGGGTAATGAAGCCTCTATAATACCCATAATTCACACAGGACGCAGCACACATTGCAAGGTGCATCGACCCCCGCGGTTATGCTATAACACCCCCCTATATCTCACCCGACACCGGGTGCTGGCACCACACTCATCGGAACAGGATGCAAAAATGGTTACTTTCCACACCAATCATGGCGATATCGTAATCAAAACGTTTGACGACAAAGCGCCGGAAACAGTTAAAAACTTCCTGGACTACTGCCGCGAAGGTTTCTACGACAACACCATTTTCCACCGTGTTATCAACGGCTTCATGATTCAGGGCGGCGGTTTTGAACCTGGCATGAAACAAAAAGCGACCAAATCTCCGATTCAGAACGAAGCGAACAACGGTCTGAAAAACACCCGCGGCACGCTGGCGATGGCCCGTACTCAGGCGCCGCACTCTGCAACCGCGCAGTTCTTCATCAACGTGGTTGACAACGACTTCCTGAACTTCTCCGGCGAAAGCCTGCAGGGCTGGGGCTACTGCGTCTTCGCGGAAGTGGTTGAAGGCATGGACGTGGTTGACAAAATCAAAGCGGTTGCCACCGGCCGCAGCGGCATGCACCAGGATGTGCCGAAAGACGATGTGATCATCAAAAGCGTCACCGTCAGCGAGTAATTCGTGGCGACACTTTTTATTGCAGATTTGCACCTGCAAACAGAAGAACCGGCGATCACCGCCGGTTTTCTGCGTTTTTTACAGGGGGAAGTCCGTCAGGCGGACGCCCTGTATATCCTTGGCGATCTGTTCGAGGCATGGATCGGCGATGACGATCCGAACCCGTTGCATCAGCAAATCGCTACGGCAATCAAAGCCGTCGTCGACGCCGGCGTGCCCTGCTACTTCATTCACGGCAACCGCGATTTTCTCGTCGGCCAGCGCTTCGCCCGCCAGAGCGGGATGATCCTGCTCGCCGAAGAAGAGCGACTGGACCTCTATGGCCGTGAAGTCTTGATTATGCATGGCGACACGCTGTGCACCGATGACCCGGGCTATCTGGCGTTTCGCGCGAAAGTCCACACCCCGTGGATCCAGCGCCTGTTCCTCGCCCTGCCGCTGTTTATCCGCCGCCGTATTGCCGCCCGCATGCGCGCCGACAGCAAAGCCGCCAACAGCAGCAAATCAATGGAAATTATGGATGTGAATCCGCAGGCGGTGGTTGACGCGATGGAGCGGCATCACGTGCAGTGGCTGATCCACGGCCATACCCATCGCCCGGCGGTCCATGACCTGATGGCCAACGGCCAGCCCGCATGGCGCGTGGTGCTTGGCGCCTGGCACAGCGAAGGATCGATGGTCAAGGTGACACCGGACGACGTCGAACTGATCCACTTCCCGTTCTAATTCCTGCGCGAGCATAATTCCGAAACCGCCTTTTGCCCGGGCGGAGGTATGCGCCTCCCGGCATTCCGCATGCTAGTCTTCCTCGACATCACTCTCAAGGAACGAGCATGAACAGGAAAAAGTGGAGCCAGCCGCTGATCTGGGGAATGATCCTCGCGCTCCTCAATCCGTTAGGGATAAGCTATATCGCCTTAATCGGCGTCGCTCTCGGCAACACGCTGACGTTTGTCTGGTGCGCCCTTCTGGCGTGGGCCATCTATTTCTATGCCATTTATTTGCTCTGCACCCGCCCTCACGAGAGCCGGTCAGTACAGATCTTTTTACTGATGATGGGCACCCTGATGCTCCCCTGGGGGCTCGTGCTGCTTATCACCTGTATCATGAATGAGAGAAGTGTCGATAAGCCGCGATCGCCGTCCTCGATAAGCGAGACAAAAGACGGCTAACCATGCACACGCAACCGTTTTCCTTGCCGGCAGTTCATGCTATTCTCTGTGGCCTCTAAAGCAGTGTGAAACACACCCACAGGAGTTTTAAGACGCATGTCTTCCCGCAATAATTCGGCGCGTATCGCCATCGTGATGGGGTCCAAAAGCGACTGGGCTACCATGCAGTTTACCGCAGAAATCCTTGATGCCCTGAACGTTCCGTACCATGTCGAAGTGGTCTCCGCCCATCGCACGCCCGATAAGCTGTTCAGCTTCGCTGAAAGCGCCGAAAGCCACGGTTATCAGGTGATTATTGCAGGGGCAGGCGGCGCGGCGCATCTGCCGGGCATGATTGCGGCGAAAACCCTGGTGCCGGTGCTCGGCGTACCGGTTCAGAGCGCGGCCTTAAGCGGTGTCGACAGCCTCTACTCCATTGTGCAGATGCCGCGCGGTATTCCGGTCGGTACCCTGGCCATCGGCAAAGCCGGGGCTGCAAACGCCGGTCTGCTCGCCGCGCAGATCCTCGCCCAGCATGATGCTGAACTCCACCAGCGCCTGAGCGCCTGGCGTCAGGCGCAAACCGATGAAGTGCTGGATAACCCGGACCCGCGGGGTGCGGCATGAAACAGGTATGCGTGCTCGGTAACGGCCAGTTAGGCCGTATGCTGCGCCAGGCCGGCGAGCCGCTGGGTATCGCCGTCTGGCCGGTGGGGCTGGAAGCCGACCCGGAAGCGGTGCCGTTCCAGCAGAGCGTCATCACCGCAGAAATTGAACGCTGGCCGGAAACCGCCCTCACCCGCGAGCTGGCCCGCCACCCGGCGTTTGTCAACCGCGACGTCTTCCCGATTATCGCCGATCGCCTGACGCAAAAGCAGCTGTTCGATAAGCTGGGCCTCGCCACTGCCCCGTGGCAGCTGCTGGCGGATAAAAGCGAGTGGCCGGCGGTGTTTGCCCGCCTTGGCGAACTGGCGATTGTTAAGCGTCGCGTTGGCGGCTACGACGGCCGCGGCCAGTGGCGTCTGCGGGAAAACGAGATCGATCAGCTGCCGGACGATAACTACGGCGAGTGCATCGTCGAGCAGGGGATTAACTTCTCCGGCGAAGTGTCGCTGGTAGGCGCCCGCGCCCAGGACGGCAGCACCGTCTTCTACCCGCTGACCCGCAACCTGCATCAGGACGGTATTCTGCGCGCCAGCGTCGCCTTCCCGCAGGCCAATGCCCGCCAGCAGGAGCAAGCGGAAAGCATGCTGACGGCGATCATGAACGAGCTGAACTACGTCGGCGTGATGGCGATGGAGTGCTTCGTCACCGCCGAGGGGCTGCTGATCAACGAGCTGGCGCCGCGCGTACACAACAGCGGCCACTGGACGCAAAATGGCGCCTCCATCAGCCAGTTTGAGCTGCATCTGCGAGCAATGACCGACCTTCCGCTGCCGCCGCCGGTGGTTAACAGCCCGTCGGTGATGATCAACCTGATCGGCACCGATCTCAATTACGACTGGCTGAAGCTGCCGCTGGTCCACCTGCACTGGTACGATAAAGATGTGCGCCAGGGTCGTAAAGTCGGCCACCTGAACCTGACCGACAGCGATACAGACCGTCTGAGCGCGACGCTGGAAGCGTTGAAGCCGCTGCTGCCAGCGGAATACGCCAGCGGTATCGTCTGGGCGCAGGCGCAGCTCAGCTAAGCCCTTCGTGCCGGGGATTTGATCTATCCCCTTCCCCGGCACACCTTGAGGCGCGTACAATCCCCCCCTTGCTGTAAAGCCCATTTCTGTTTTGACTTCAGAGGATACCCCATGACCAATGGGACGGATTATCGCGCCATTCTCGCCAGCGATACGCCACTGATTGACGTGCGCGCCCCGGTGGAGTTTAGCCAAAGCGCGATGCCGGCGGCGATCAACCTGCCGCTGATGAATGATGAAGAACGCGCCGCGGTTGGCACCTGCTACAAGCGCCAGGGGCCGGAAGCGGCGCTGGCGCTCGGCCATAAGCTGGTCCAGGGCGACCTGCGCGCCAGCCGGATCCAGGCCTGGCTGGAAGCGTGCGCCCGTTACCCGCACGGTTTCCTGTGCTGCGCTCGCGGCGGCCAGCGCTCGCATATCGTCCAGCAGTGGCTGAAAGAAGCTGGTGTGGATTACCCCCTGATCGTCGGCGGCTATAAAGCGCTGCGCCAGGCGGCGATCCAGGCCATCGACGCGCTGGTACAGCGACCGATCGTGCTGATTGGCGGCTGCACCGGCAACGGCAAAACCCAGCTGGTTTGCTCGCGCCCGGACGGTATCGATCTGGAAGGCCATGCCCACCACCGCGGCTCTTCGTTTGGCCGCACGCTACAGCCGCAGCATCCGCAGGCCACCTTTGAAAACCATTTGGCGGTTAGCCTGCTCAAAAAAGCCGAACAGCAGACGCGCTGGGTGCTGGAAGATGAAGGCCACATGATCGGCGCCAACCATCTGCCGGAGTGCCTGCGCATCCGCATGGCGCAATCGCCGCTGGCGGTGGTGGAAGATCCGTTTGACGTTCGCCTCGAACGGCTGCGCGAGGAGTATTTCGATCGCATGTATCGCGACTTTATCGCCGCCTATGGCGAAGAGAAAGGCTGGCAGGCATATGGCGAGTATCTGCATCACGGCCTGTTCGCCATCCGCCGTCGCCTGGGACTGCAGCGTTTTGCTCAGCTCACTGAACGCCTCGATGAGGCGCTGGCGCAGCAGCAGCGCACCACCAGCACCGAGTCGCACTTCGCCTGGCTGGTGCCGCTGCTGGAAGAATACTACGACCCGATGTATCGCTATCAGTTGGGGAAAAAAGCCGGGAAGATTATTTTTCGCGGCAACTGGCAGGAGGTCGCTGCCTGGCTGGCGGAGTAATCACACCCTCTCTTGTCCCGGCTTGCGGCGTAAACGCCTTAGCCGGGCTACGGGTCCGCAGACGGCGGTGAACCTGTAGCCCCGGTAAGCGCAGCGTCACCGGGGAATGGTTACCGCTTAGAAGTCGTAGCGCAGACGCACCAGGTTCATATCGCCCAGGTTGTCGGTGCTGGAGGTAAACACGTGCTCGTAGTCAACGCGGAAACCATAATCCAGCTGGAAGCTGATCCCCAGACCGTTATCAATACGCTGGTAGTTACGGCCGTTCACATATTCCAGGCGGTCGCCCATAAAGTACGGCTGAATAGATTTAACGGCATATTGATTGATCGGGAATTTATAGCCCGCAAAATATTCAATCCCCCAGGCGTCGCCGGCGAAGTAATTATGGACATCGGTTTTTTTGGTAGTGAGGAAGTTCTGATACCAGCCGCCGCCGAAGGAGAAAGTCCAGTTATCCGGGGTCCAGCTCAGCGCGGTACCGACGATGTTCTGGTCATAGGTTTTGCTGTCGGAACTTGACGGGTCGCGCATTTCGGCGCGGGTGTAGTTCCACGCGGTCCCCCAGGTCAGATCCTTCATGATGTGGTAGTCCGCGCCAATAGAACCGCCGCCTTTACGTTTATAGCGCAGACCATTACCCGGCAGGTATTCGCTGTCTTCGAACAGATAGGAGCCGTAAAGATCGACATCGCCAACGGTTTTCTTATATTTCAGCATATTACGTGAACGATAAGAACCATCATAATCGCCGTTAATACCGTTGCCCGGCGCCTGGGCAATCATATCGTAGTCCCAGATATCGGTTTTCACCCCGACCACATCATAGTAAATACTGTTTTGCTGACCGTAGGTTAACGTCCCCCAGGTATCGCTTTTCAGGCCGGTATACAGCATGCGGCGGGTGGTATTGTTCGCCCCTTCCGCGTAGTGATTATCCCAGTCGAACAGCGCCGGAATATTCACCCCCAGCTCGTAGTAGCTGATCCAGCTAATATCATCGAACAGATAGTAGTCCGCGGCGAAACGAAAGCGGGTGCCGCCGTCAAAACCGTTGCGCTTATAGGAGCCTTTATCCCCGTCGCCGGTCATCATATTGAACTGCGGGCGGATACTTCCGCCGACGGTAAAGTTAAGCCGGCTTAACGGATCCCCCGCCTGCGGATCCTGTTTTAGCAGGGTGATCTCCGCGTGGGCAGCCAATGACGTTAACGCTAATGCTGCGCCGATCGAGATCGCCAGCGTTTTTATTGTGTGTGCCATAGTTTTTCCTTGATTAATAAGCAACCTTATATTTTCCAGTTGAATATTAACCGCGAATCAGCACAGCGTGTTGCTGGGTTTTTAATGTTTCGTGCGCTTAAAAATCAATGGTTTATCAATTTGTGCGCTTAAAATAAAAGCGCCGCCAAAAACGGCGGCGCATCATCAACATGTAATATTCTTACTGGCTAAACTGACGGAATAGCGCTTTCCCTTTTAATAAACGCAGCCCCAGCCCGCCGCCGCACAGGGATAACAACACCGCTCCCGTCAGCGGCAGCATCACCCACAGCCGCCAGTCCGGCGCCCAGGGAAAATCAAAGACTTTAGTCTGCAGCATCGCCAGCGCCACTTCGGCGCCTATCGCCGCCACCAGGCCGGAGACCAGCCCCAACAGGGCAAACTCCGCCCACAGCGTGGCGCGCAGCAGCGATTTCCCGGCCCCCAGCGTGCGCCAGACCACCAGCTCCTGATGACGCTGACGCATACCGACCTGCACCTGCGCCAGCAACAGCAGCACGCCGCAGGCCGTCACAAGGCCTACCATCACCTCCAGCGCCCGGCTGACCTGGGAGAGCACCTGGCCGACCTGGCGCAGGATAGCGCCAATATCCAGCAGACTGACGGTGGGAAACTCGCGGTTCAGCTGGGTCAACATCGCAGGACCGTTATCCCAGCGGAAGCTGGTGAGCCAGCTCTGCGGCTGCCCGTCCAGCGCCCCGGTGGGGAAAATAAAGAAGAAGTTTGGCCGCAGGCTCTCCCAGTCGACTATGCGCACGCTGCTCACCTTCGCGCTGAACTCCTGCGTATCGCCGGTAAAGGTCACCGTATCGCCGATTGTCACTCCCAATCGCTGCGCCAGCCCCTCCTCAATCGATACCTCGCGCTGCTTCGGCGGCCAGCTGCCGGCCACCAGCGGATTATGATCCGGACGCTGTTCGCTCCAGGTGAGATTAAGCTCGCGATTCAGCGCTTCGTCTTTATTCCCGTCCGTGGACTGGCCGTTGATCTGCGTCAGACGAGCCCGGACGATCGGATAGAATTCCGCCGCCCGCGTCTGATGTTCGGCGAGGAAGGTCTTCACCGGCATTATCTGCTCAGGGGCGATATTGATCAGGAAGTAGTTCGGGCTCTCCGGGGGCAGCTGCTGCTGCCAGCGGTCGAGCAGATCGCCGCGCAGCACCAGCAGGAGCGCCAGCAGCATAAACGACAGGGAAAACGCCGCCAGCTGGCTGAGGGTCGACCACGGCTGGCGAAGCAGGCGATTCACCGCCAGACGCAGCGGCAAGGCTCTGAGCGTCAGGCGTTTGAGCAGCCACAGCAATCCCCAGCCCACCAGGCCGCACAGCAGCGCCAGCACTACCGCCCCGGCCAGCACTGACCACAGCAGCGGACTGCCGCCCATCAGCCACGCCAGCAGGCCCACCACCACGGCGCTGACCGTCGGGATCCAGATCTTCAGCGGCCAGACGCTGGCCACCACGTCCTGGCGCAGCACTCGCAGCGGCAGGGTCGCCAGCAGCAGCCGATACGGCCGCAGGCCCACCAGCAGGGAAATCACGCCGGTCGCGCCCACCGCCCACAGCCACGGCCAGCCGCTGGCCGGCGGGAGCGCGGCGGGCAGAACCGGTTTGAGCACCAGCAGCAGCAGGCGCTCCAGCGCCAGCCCCGCCACCCCGCCGGTTATCACCGACAGCGCCAGCAGCAGCAGCCACTGACCGACAATCAGCTTGCGCAGCTGCGCCCGTCCGGCGCCCAGCGTCTTGAGTATGGCGACCAGATCGTAGCGGCTGCGGCAGTAGTGGCCCATCGCCACGGCCACCGCCGCGACGGCCAGCAGCAGCGTCAACAGCGCGGATAACAACAGGAATTGCTGCGAGCGTTCGAGGGATTTGCCCAGCGCGCTGTCGTCCTGTTCAAGACCAATCCAGCGATGCTCCGGGCCGAGTTTCGGCAGCAGCCACTGCTCATAACGGGCCAGCTGTTCAGCGTCGCCGGCGAACTTATATCGCCATGCGACGCGACTGCCGGGCTGCACGGCGCCGGTTTTTGCCACGTCGGCCATATTCATCATCAGCCGCGGCGCCATCTGGAAGGGGTTAAACCCCGCATCCGGCTCCTGAATCACTTCCCCGGCAATGCGCAGCGTGGCGTCGCCAACGTCAATCGTATCGCCGTTTTTCAGGTTCAGCAGCGCCATGAGCCTTGGCGCCAGCAGGACGCTGCCCGCCCGGGGCTTCAGCCCCGGCGGCTGCGTCTCGAGAGTGCCATACAGCGGATAGCGGTCATCCACTGCCTTGACGTCCGCCAGCTGCGGCGTATCGCCCGCAAAGGTCATGGTGGCGAAGCTCAGCTGTTCGCCGACGCTCAGCCCTGACTTCCGCGCTTGCGCGATCCACTCAGCGGGCACCTCGCGCGAACTGCGCAGCGTCCGGTCGCCCGCCATAAACTCACGGCTTTGCTGACTGAGACCTTTCTCCATTCGATCGCTTATCGACCCCAAGGCCAGCACGCAAGCCACGGCGAGGCTTAACGCCAGCCAGACGATCAGCAGCGACGGCGAGCGCCATTCGCGCCAGAACCAGCGGGCGATCATGCTTCCTCCCGCAGCTGGCCATCCACCAGGCGCAGACGGCGGTCGCAGCGCGCCGCCAGCAGCGGATCGTGAGTGACGAGGATCAGGGTGGTGCCGTGTTCGCGATTAAGCGAGAACAGCAGATCGGCAATTTTGTCCCCGGTCTGGCGATCGAGGTTGCCGGTGGGCTCATCGGCGAACAGAATGGCCGGACGCCCATTGAAGGCCCGGGCCAGCGCCACCCGCTGCTGTTCGCCGCCGGAGAGCTGCGCCGGCAGGTGGTGCAGGCGTTTGCCAAGCCCCAGCTGCTCAAGCAGCGCCCGGGCATCGCCCCGGCTCTGGCTATCGCTGGCGCCGCGCAGCAGCGCCGGCAGCTCGACGTTCTCCAGGGCGTTGAGCGTTGGGATCAGCATAAACGACTGAAATACAAAACCGACGTGCTGCGCCCGCAGCGCCGCCCGCGCCTCCTCATCCATTCGATGCAGCGGTTTGCCCAGCATCGATACTTCCCCGCTGCTGCCATCGTCCAGGCCGGCGAGGATCGCCAACAGGGTCGATTTACCGGAGCCCGACTCGCCGATCAGGGCGATGGTCTGCCGCGGTTTGACAACCAGCTCAACTCCGGTAAGGATGGTGAGCTGATGCTCCCCCTGACCGACGGACTTCTTAAGATGATGAACTTCAAGTATGTTTTCCGCTGGCATGTGCCTTTCCTGTTTTTGTTCCTGTTTACCTGCCGCGCGATGGCGGCGGACACGCTGCTGATCCTCGGCGACAGCCTGAGCGCTGGCTATCGGATGGCGGCCAACACCGCGTGGCCTGCGCTGCTCAATGATAAGTGGCAGGCGAAAACGCCGGTGGTGAACGCCAGCATCAGCGGCGATACCTCCCAGCAGGGACTGGCCCGTCTGCCAGCGCTGCTTAAGCAGCATCAGCCGCGCTGGGTGCTGGTTGAGCTCGGCGGCAACGACGGGCTGCGCGGCTTTCCGCCGCAGCAGACCGAGCAGACGCTGCGCACCATCATTCAGACGATCAAAGCGGCCAACGCCGAGCCGCTGCTGATGCAAATTCACCTGCCGGCGAACTATGGCCGCCGCTATAATGAAGCCTTCGGCGCGATTTACCCGGCCCTGGCCAAAGAGTTCGCTATTCCTCTCCTGCCCTTTTTTATGGAGGAGGTGTATCTGAAACCCCAGTGGATGCAGGACGACGGCATTCACCCGAATCGCGACGCGCAGCCGTTTATCGCCGACTGGATGGCGAACCGGCTGGCTCCCTTAGTTAATCATGACTCCTGAACGCCAGGGGTCGCTGACAGGTAAAGTTATGCAAAAAACGGTTTTAGTGACAGGCTGTTCCAGCGGAATTGGTCTGGAAAGCGCGCTGGATTTAACCCGCGAGGGCTTTCGCGTGCTGGCGGCCTGCCGCAAAGCGGAGGACGTGGCGCGAATGCAGGAGCTGGGGCTAACCGGTATTTTGCTCGATCTGGACGACCCGCAGAGCGTGGAGCGCGCGGCGGCGGAGGTGATTGCGCTGACCGATAATCGTCTCTACGGCCTGTTCAATAACGCCGGATACGGCGTCTATGGCCCGCTGAACACCATCAGCCGCCAGCAGATGGAACAGCAGTTTTCCGCCAACTTTTTTGGCGCCCATCAGCTCACCATGCTGCTGCTGCCGGCGATGACCCCGCACGGCGAAGGGCGCATCGTGATGACCTCCTCGGTGATGGGGCTTATCGCCAGCCCCGGCCGCGGCGCCTACGCCGCCAGCAAATATGCCCTTGAGGCATGGTCCGATGCGCTGCGCATGGAGCTGCGCCACAGCGGTATTCAGGTCAGCCTGATTGAACCGGGCCCGATCCGCACCCGCTTTACCGATAACGTCAACCAGACGCAAAGCGACAAGCCCGTTGAAAACCCGGGCATCGCCGCCCGTTTTACCCTCGGGCCGGAGGCGGTGGTGGAAAAAGTACGCCACGCTTTTACCAGCGATAAGCCGAAGCTGCGCTACCCGGTCACCCTGGTCACCCACGCGGTGGCGCTGCTCAAACGCCTGCTGCCAGCCCGCGCGATGGACAAAATTATCCACGGCTGAGTTGAAGCGCGGAATGCCGCCCCCATGTAAAACAGAAATCGACTAACGAGAAATGCCCATGTCCGAACAGAATATTGTCAACATTAGCGAAGCGAACCTGCAGCAGACGCTACAGCAGTCTATGAACGTCCCGGTGCTGTTTTACTTCTGGTCTGCCCGCAGCCAGCACTGCGAACAGCTGACCCCGGTTCTTGAGCGTCTGGCCGCGCAATACAATGGCCAGTTTACGCTGGCGAAGGTCGATTGCGACGCTGAGCAGATGCTCGCTTCACAGTTTGGTCTGCGCGCCATCCCTACGGTTTATCTGTTCCAGAACGGCCAGCCGGTGGACGGTTTTGAAGGCCCGCAGCCGGAAGAAGCGATCCGCGCCCTGCTGGATAAAGTCCTGCCCCGCGAAGAGGAGCTGAAAGCTCAGCAGGCGCTGGCCCTGATGCAGGAAGAAAAATACGCCGATGCCCTGCCGCTGCTGAAGGAAGCCTGGCAGCTGTCGAATCAGGAGAGCCAGATTGGCCTGCTGCTGGCGGAAACGCTGATTGCCCTGCACCGTTCCGATGAAGCGGAAAGCGTGCTGAAAACCATCCCGCTGCAGGATCAGGATACCCACTATCAGGGTCTGGTGGCGCAGATTGAGCTGCTCAAACAGGCCGCCGACACGCCGGAAATCCAGCAGCTGCAGCAGCAGGTGGAACAGAATCCGGAGGATGCGCTGCTGGCCTCCCAGCTGGCGCTACAGCTGCATCAGGTCGGGCGTAACGAAGAAGCGCTGGCGCTGCTGTTCAGCCATCTGCAGAAGGATTTAGGCGCCGGCGACGGCCAGGCGCGCAAGATGCTGCAGGAGATCCTCGCCGCCCTCGGTACCGGCGATGCGCTGGCCGCCAAATACCGCCGTCAGCTCTATTCGCTGCTGTACTAATTCGTTGCCTGCCCCGGATAGCGCTGCGCTATCCGGGCTATGCGAACGAGGCGCAACGTAGCCTTAGCAACCCGGGATCGTTCACGGGCGTTTTTTCAGCTGCGTCACCACCAGCTGATGGCGGGCGTTGAAGAACTTCCGGTAGGTCAAATAGCCGGCGATAATCGTCGACAGGCTGGCGGTCGACAGCAGCATAAAAGTTACCATGATCTGGTACTTAATCGCCTTCACCGGGTCAATACCGGCAAAAATTAGTCCCGACATCATCCCTGGCAAACTCACCAGGCCGACCGTTTTCGCTGAATCGACGGTGGGAATCAATGACGCGCGGATGCTGTCGCGGATCAGCCGCGCCGAGGCCATCTTCGGCGTCGCGCCGAGGCTGAGCTTCTCCTGAATCTGCTGCTGCTCGCTGCTGAAGCGCTGGCCCATATTGTTGTAGCACAGCCCCACCGCCACCATGGCGTTCCCGGCCACCATCCCGGCAATCGGGATCACCTGCATCGGCACGAAGGCTATCGAGCCAGAGAACACCAGCACCGCCAGCGTCAGCCCGGCGCCGGTGGTGATGGCGATAAATGACGAGACAAACGCCTTATCGATATATTTACTGCGCTTTTTGGCATTCCACGCCGCGTTAAAGCAGATAAACAGCACCATCAACAGCGTCAGAACCGCATGGTTGACGTTAAAGATATATTTCAGCACATAGCCGACGATAATCAGCTGCACGATCGCCCGGCCGATGCTCCAGAGAATATCTTTTTCCAGCGCCAGCTTTTCCCGATAGCTCACCAGAATAGCGATCAGCACCAGCACCATCGACAGCGCCAGCGATTCGTTCGTAATGTTATGCCCGTTCATGCTGTGCCTCCCGCATGTTTCCGCCGGCAGGTTGCAGCGTAATTACTTCATCGGCATGCGAAATTTCATTGCGATCGTGGGTGACCCATAGAACAGCGACCTGTTTTTCCGTCGCGTAGCCATGAATAATGTCATTCACATTCTGTTTATTACTGTCATCCAGCGCGCTGGTAATTTCGTCCAGCAGCAGCACGCGCGGCAGAAATTGTAAATTGCGGATCAGCGATACGCGCTGCTTTTCACCGCCCGACAGTTCGTTAATCGATTTTTCCAGCATATTTTCGCCAAGACCAAAGCGCTGCAGATCGGCCACCAGCGCCTGCGGATCCGGTTGTTTATTACGGATCTGCCACGGAAAAATCAGGTTATCGTAGACTGAATCCCCGAACAGCGCCGGCGTCTGCGCACAATAAGAGACCTGCTGGCGATACCTTTCCGGCGACAGCGTCGCGACATCGGCATCATCGAAAAACAGACGTCCGGAGGTCGGGCTGAGCAGCGAGGCGATAATTTTCAGCAAGGTGCTTTTCCCGCAGCCGGAAGGCCCGGTAATCAACTTGAATTCCCCGGGTCTGAGCTGAAGGTTGATATTATGTAAAATAACTGCGTCGTCGGTCTTAAATCCCACATCCTCGAGACGCAAAAGCGCGTTATTTTCCTTCATGAGTCTTCCTGATTATTTTCTGAAACACCGCTAGTTTACCCCACTTTCCTTTCTCCAGGATGAGGAGAAAGATATACTCAATTTAAACATGCGCTATTTCCTTGTAGCGCCCCACCAGGCAACAAGACAGGAGGTTTTTGATGCTGATTTTTATTCCTATCCTTATTTTCGTCGCGCTGGTCATTGTGGCCGCGGCGGTGAAAATCGTCCCGCAGGGCTACCAGTGGACGGTGGAGCGCTTCGGGCGTTTTACCCAGACGCTGCAGCCGGGATTAAGCTTAGTCGTGCCGTTTATGGACCGCATCGGCCGCAAAGTGAACATGATGGAGCAGGTGCTCGACATCCCGTCACAGGAGGTGATCTCCCGGGATAACGCCAACGTCACTATCGACGCCGTTTGCTTTATTCAGGTGGTTGACGCGCCGAAGGCCGCCTACGAGGTCAGCAATCTTGAGCAGGCGATCGTCAACCTGACGATGACCAACATCCGTACCGTGCTCGGCTCGATGGAGCTGGACGAAATGCTCTCCCAGCGCGACAGCATTAACACCCGCCTGCTGCATATCGTTGACGACGCCACCAACCCGTGGGGGGTGAAAATCACCCGCGTCGAAATTCGCGACGTTCGCCCACCGGCGGAACTTATCGCCTCGATGAACGCCCAGATGAAAGCCGAACGAACCAAGCGCGCTTATATTCTCGAGGCCGAAGGGGTGCGTCAGGCGGAAATACTGAAAGCGGAAGGGGAAAAGCAGTCGCAGATCCTCAAGGCGGAGGGCGAGCGGCAGTCCGCGTTCCTGCAGGCGGAGGCCCGCGAGCGTTCCGCTGAAGCGGAAGCCCGCGCCACCCAGATGGTCTCCTCGGCGATCGCCTCAGGCGATATTCAGGCGATCAACTACTTCGTGGCGCAGAAATACACCGATGCGCTGCAGCAGATTGGCGCCGCCAACAACAGTAAAGTGGTGCTGATGCCGCTGGATGCCAGCAGCCTGATGGGATCGATCGCCGGGATCAGCGAGCTGATCAAAGAAGGCGCTGGCGATCGGAAAAAATCATGATCGACCTGATCCTCGCCCCCCCCCATCTGTTCTGGCTAAGCCTCGGCGGGCTGCTGCTGGCGGCCGAGATGCTGGGCGGCAGCGGATACCTGCTATGGAGCGGCGTCGCCGGCGTGGTGACCGGCGCCCTGACCTGGCTCCTGCCGCTGAGCTGGGAATGGCAAGGCACGCTGTTTGCCGTCCTCACCCTGCTGGCGGCGTGGCTGTGGTCGAAGTGGCTGCGCAAGCGCGTCAAACTGCAGCATTCTGCCGATGCTCAACTCAACCAGCGCGGGCTACAGCTGATTGGCCGCCGTCTGACGCTGGATACCCCCCTGGTAAACGGCCGCGGCCACGTGCGCGTGGGCGACAGCTCCTGGCCGGTGATGGCTGACGAGGACCTCGCCGCGGGCAGCAAGGTCGAAGTGGTCGCCGTGGAAGGGATTACGCTGCGGATCAGACCCGTTGTTCGTTAAGCCTGCGCCTTGCGATGACAGCAGCCGGAAAGATTATCGATAATCGGGCACTCCGCGCTGTCGTCGCCGGGGCAGGATTCAGCCAGCGCCAGCAGGTGCGCGCGCATATTTTGCAGCTCGCGGATATGGTTCTCGATATCCGCCACTTTCTCCAGCGTGCGTTTTTTCACATCGGCGCTGTGCCGTGACGGGTCGTTGAATAGCGCCACCAGCTCGCGGCACTCTTCCAGATTAAACCCCACCTGCCGCGCCTGACGCAGCAGCGTGAGCTCATCGAGATGCTGCTGACCGTAGGTGCGGTAGCCGTTTTCGCTCCGCAACGGCGGCGTCACCAGCCCCTTCTCTTCGTAAAAACGAATCGCTTTGCTGGTTAAACCGGTTTTTTTCGCCACATCGCTGATATTCATTTTTTCTCCTTGACCTTCCCCTTGCTGGAAGGTTTAACCTTCTTAATACTCGATGAAAGAGTGGTTCTGGTCAATCGTTGACCGGAAAATTATTCAGGAGTTATTTATGTCTAACACTATCGACCTGACGCTGGATGGCCTCTCCTGCGGCCACTGCGTTAAACGCGTGAAAGAGAGTCTGGAGCAGCGTCCTGACGTTGAGCAAGCGGAAGTCACCCTCACTGAAGCCCATGTGACGGGCAGCGCCAGCGCACAAGCGCTGATTGAAACCGTTAAACAAGCCGGATACGGCGCGGAGCTCAGCCACCCAAAGGCTAAACCGCTGGCAGAATCATCAATCCCGTCGGAAGCACTGACAGCGGCCACTCCTGAGCTTCCGGCAGCCCATGACGAAGATGACAGTCAACAGCTGCTGATCAACGGCATGAGCTGCGCCAGCTGCGTCTCCCGGGTACAGAACGCGCTTGCCGCGGTGCCGGGCGTCTCACAGGCGCGGGTTAACCTGGCGGAACGCACGGCGCTGGTGATGGGCAGTGCGTCCGCCGCAGAATTAGTGCAGGCGGTGGAGAAAGCGGGCTACGGCGCGGAGGCAATCGAGGACGATCTGGAACGCCGCGAACGGCAGCAGGAAACCGCCATCGCCACCATGAAACGTTTTCGCTGGCAGGCGATTGTCGCCCTGCTGGTCGGCGTGCCGGTGATGGTCTGGGGCATGATCGGCGATAACATGATGGTCAGCGACGACAACCGTTCGCTGTGGCTGGTCATCGGCCTCGTCACCCTGGCGGTGATGGTCTTCGCCGGCGGCCACTTCTACCGCAGCGCGTGGAAAAGCCTGAAAAACGGCACCGCCACCATGGATACGCTGGTGGCGCTCGGTACCGGCGTCGCCTGGCTGTACTCGATGAGCGTCAACCTGTGGCCACAGTGGTTCCCGATGGAAGCCCGCCATCTCTATTACGAAGCCAGCGCAATGATTATCGGCCTGATTAACCTCGGCCATATGCTGGAGGCCCGCGCCCGCCAGCGCTCCTCAAAAGCGCTGGAAAAACTGCTCGACCTGACGCCGCCTTCGGCGCGGGTCGTTACGCCCGAGGGCGAGAAAGATCTGCCGCTCGCTGAAGTTCAGGCCGGCATGACGCTGCGCCTGACGACCGGCGACCGCGTCCCGGTCGACGGCGTGATAAGCCAGGGGGAAGCCTGGTTTGATGAAGCGATGCTCACCGGCGAACCGGTACCGCAGCAAAAAGGCGACGGCGACGCCATTCACGCCGGCACCGTAGTGCAGGACGGCAGCGTGCTGTTCACCGCCAGCGCCGTCGGCAGCCAGACAACGCTGGCACGTATTATCCGCATGGTACGCCAGGCGCAGAGCAGCAAGCCGGAGATCGGCCAGCTGGCGGATAAAATCTCCGCGGTGTTTGTCCCGGCGGTGGTCGCCATTGCGCTGATTAGCGCTGCGATCTGGTACTTCTTCGGCCCGGCGCCGCAGATCGTCTATACCCTGGTGATCGCCACCACGGTACTGATTATCGCCTGTCCGTGCGCCTTAGGCCTGGCGACGCCGATGTCGATTATCTCCGGCGTTGGCCGGGCGGCGGAATACGGCGTGCTGGTGCGCGACGCCGATGCTCTGCAGCGCGCCAGTGAACTCGACACCCTGGTGTTCGATAAAACCGGCACCCTGACCGAAGGCAAGCCGCAGGTGGTGGCGGTGAAAACTTTCGCAGACGTTGATGAGATGACCGCGCTGCGTCTTGCCGCCGCGCTCGAGCAGGGTTCAAGCCATCCGCTGGCGCGAGCGATCCTTGATAAAGCCGGAGACAGCCCGTTGCCGGAAGTGAGCGGCTTCCGCACCCTGCGCGGCCTTGGCGTCAGCGGCGAAGCGGAAGGCCATCGCCTGCTGCTCGGTAACCAGGCGCTGCTCAACGAGCAACATATCGCCACCGGCGATATAGAAAGCGAGATGATGGCGCAGGCCTCGCGCGGGGCTACGCCGGTGCTGCTGGCGGTAGATGGTCAGGCGGCCGCGCTGTTCGCCATCCGTGACCCGCTACGCGAAGACAGCGTCGACGCTCTGGCGCGCCTGCATCGTCAGGGCTACCGCCTGGTGATGCTCACCGGAGATAACCCCACTACCGCGAATGCTATCGCCAAAGAAGCCGGCATTGATGAAGTGATTGCCGGCGTGCTACCGGACGGTAAAGCCGACGCCATTAAGCGTCTGCAGAGCCAGGGGCACAAAGTGGCGATGGTGGGCGATGGGATTAACGACGCCCCGGCGCTGGCGCAGGCGGATGTCGGGATCGCCATGGGCGGCGGCAGCGATGTCGCCATTGAAACGGCGGCGATCACCCTGATGCGCCATAGTCTTCACGGCGTGGCCGATGCGCTGGCGATTTCGAAGGCGACCTTACGCAATATGAAGCAGAACCTGCTGGGGGCCTTTGTCTACAACTCGCTGGGCATCCCGATTGCCGCCGGGATCCTCTGGCCGCTGACCGGCACGTTGCTCAATCCGGTGGTCGCCGGCGCGGCGATGGCGCTGTCGTCGATTACCGTGGTGAGTAACGCTAACCGCCTGCTGCGCTTTAAACCAAAAGCATAAGCGCTGTCCAGGAAAGCGGGCGCTGAAAGGGTCGGCGCCCGCTTTTTTACCGGGACAAGAAAAGCCCGCCGGAAGGGTGACGTGTATCACCATATGCGCTAGCATGAATGCCTCACACTTCGGAGCGCGTATGGGCCTGTTAAACCGGATAAAAATGCTGTGGCGAGCCGCCGTCGGCTCGTCTTATTCCTGGCCTGCGATGGATATCGTCCTGCCCGGCGAACGCTATCTGCACCTCGTCGGCAGCATCCATATGGGCACCCGCGATATGGCGCCGCCGCCAGCGAAGCTGCTGAAAAAAATACGCCAGGCCGATGCGTTAATCGTTGAGGCCGATATCAGCGGCAATGAAACCCCGTTTAGCCATCTCCCCGCTTATCCGCCGCTGGCGGAGCGCCTGAGCGACGCGCAGCTGAGCGAGCTACAGACGCGAGCCGGAGAACTCGGCCTGTCGGTCGCGCTATTCGACAGCCAGCCGCTGTGGCAGGTGGCGATGGTTCTGCAGGCCACCCAGGCGCAGAAGCTGGGGCTGCGGCCGGATTACGGTATCGATTATCAGTTGCTGATGGCCGCCCGCGAGAGCAACATAGCGGTGATGGAGCTGGAAGGCGCCGACAGCCAGATCGCGCTGCTGCGCGACCTGCCCGATGGCGGAATGGCGCTGCTGGAGGATACGCTGACCCACTGGCGCACCAACGCCCGTTTACTGCAGGTCATGATCGGCTGGTGGCTGGAGCAACCGCCGTCGCGCGGCGCGGTATCGCTGCCGACGACCTTCAGCCAGTCTTTATATGATGTGCTGATGCACCAGCGCAATCTCGCCTGGCGCGAGACGCTGCTGGCCCTGCCGCCGGGGCGCTACGTGGTCGCCGTCGGCGCGCTGCATCTGTATGGCGAAGGGAATCTGCCGGATATGCTGACATAAAAAAATGGCCAATATTGCTATTGGCCCGTCAAAGAGGAATTTCATCATTATTATTATCCCGGGATTTGCATCCCGGATCGTCTGATTGTCGCTCAAAGTGACCATCACTGCCAACACTATTGCGCAAGATGGTACTATTTTTTAGACAACCTGCGGGCGTATTCTGACGTCACGCAAAACCGGTTGGTAAGAAGGATAGCTATGACTCCCGCCGTTAAATTACTCGAAAAAAACAAAATCCCCTTTCAGATCCACAGTTACGATCACGATCCCAATGAGACCAACTTCGGTGATGAAGTGGTGCGCAAGCTCGGCCTCAATGCCGACCAGGTTTACAAGACCCTGCTGGTCGCCGTAAATGGCGATATGAAGCATCTGGCGGTCGCCGTCACCCCGGTCGCCGGGCAGCTGGATTTGAAGAAAGTGGCGAAAGCGCTGGGCGCCAAGAAAGTCGACATGGCCGACCCGATGGTGGCGCAGCGTATCACCGGCTATCTGGTGGGCGGTATCAGTCCGCTGGGGCAGAAGAAGCGCCTGCCGACGGTGATTGACGCCCCGGCGCAGGAATTTGCCACCATTTACATTTCCGGCGGCAAACGCGGGCTGGATATTGAGCTGGCGGCCAGCGATCTGGCGCAGCTGCTGGATGCGAAGTTCGCCGATATCGCCCGCCGCGATTGATGACGCGCCCCGTGCCCGGTAAGCGCAGCGCCACCGGGAAAGCGCCCGGATAGCGACGCAGCGCGCTTTATCCGGGCTTCCCCTCAGGGTTACTGCCAGCTCACCTCGCCTTTCGGCTCATAGGCGGCGGCATCCAGCGGCGAGTTCTTCTCGATATACTCTTTCAGCACTTCGGCATCGATAAAGCCGGTATTCACATACCCGGGTTTATCGGCGATGTTCGGATAGCCATCGCCGCCGGTGGCGTTAAAGCTCAGCGTCGCCATCCGGTAGGTCTTCGCCGGATCCACCGGTTCGCCTTTGATTTTCAGATCGTTCAACTTGCCGTCTTTGGCCACAAAGCTGACGTTCGCAAACTGCGGATAGGCGCCGGAATCCGGCTTCATCTGCGCGACGGCGGTCAGGTAATCCACCACCTCTTTGCCGCTCATATCGACATAGGTCAGCACATTGCCGAACGGCTGGACCTTCATCACATCCTTGTAGGTGATATCGCCCGCCTCGATGGAGTCGCGGATCCCGCCGCCGCTCATCACCGCGAAATCCGCGTTACTGCGCGCCATCTGCGCCGCCAGCAGCAGGTGGCCCATATTGGTCTGTACGAAGCGCACTTTACTGCGATCGCCCTCCAGATGACCATTCACGCTGCCGATCTTGACCTGCAGTTGCGCCTTACCTTTGTTCTGGAACGGCGTCAGCAGCGACATCATCTGCGGGTTCTCCGCGATCTGCGGCGTATACAGCACCCGCTCGCTTTGGCCGTTATCGTATGTCACTTTTTTCTTCAGGTTGACCGGGATCAGCTGATAGTGCACCAGCTTTATCTCACCGTTGCGGAACTCAAAATCGGCGCGGCCGACGTATTTGCCCCACTCATGCGCCTGGACGATCCAGATACCGTTCTGGCGATCCGGGGCGCACGGCGTCCCTGGCACATAGTCGACCTGTTTTTTATTTTCCGACGCCATGCACACCGGATCCTGTGAGTGACCGCCGACGATCATCGCCAGCGAGCCCGCGGGTAAACTGCGGGCCATCTCGACATCCCCCGGCGCGTTAGACCCGTGGTTGCCGTTGTCATAGTGGCCCATATGGGTGGTGGCCAGGATCACGTCCGGCTTTTCATTCTGCTGCAGCTCCTGGATCACCAGCTTCGCCTCTTCCGCCGGTTTGCGGAATTCGATATCGGTGAAATATTCCGGATTGCCAATCTTGGCCGTATCGTCAGTGGTTAAGCCAATTACCGCGATTTTTAACCCGCCGCGTTTAAACAGCGCCCAGGGTTTGAACAGCCGTTCGCCGGTGCTTTTCTGATAAATATTGGCCGACAGGAACGGAAACTTCGCCCACTTTTCCTGCTGGCGCAGCACGCTCAGCGGATTATCAAACTCATGGTTCCCCACCGCCATCGCGTCGTAGCCGATCAAGTTCATGCCGCGAAAATCGGGCTCTGCATCCTGTAAATCAGACTCCGGCACCCCGGTATTGATATCCCCGCCGGACAGCAGCAGAACGCTACCGCCTTCGGCCGCCACCTCTTTACGAATACCGTCCACCAGCGTTTTTTGCGCCGCCAGGCCATATTCGCCGTAGTCATTGCGCCAGAAATGGCCGTGGTGATCGTTGGTGTGCAGGATGGTAATTTTATAGGTTTTATCCTGCTCATAGGCCTGCGCGGACAGGCTGCCCAGCGATAAAGCGGCGAATAACGCCAGCGCCACGCTGTGTTTGAAATAATGCATGCTTCACTCCCTGACTTAATCCCAAGTGCCGAAAGTATAGCGAGTTAGCCGCGTTGACAAATATGTTTTCAGAATTGCGACTTCCTTCAAACCTTATCAACAGGTATGTTAGTCGGATAATAATTCTACCCGTCATACTTCAAGTTGCATGTGCGTTGGCAATAACTCGGCCCATCCCTGGGCCTCGCCCTTACGGGCGCAGTGAACTGCGTTCAAATTCGTTCCTGACGAATTTGTCCTCGCTCACCCCAGTCACTTACGAGAGTAAGCTCCTGGGGATTCGCTGCGTCGCCGCCTGCCTGCAACTCGAATTATTTAGGGTAACAACCTGCATTCTCTACAACAAATCGAACTCGCTGAAGTGAACCTATGACAACCAACCAATCCGCTCAGACCTTACCCAGTACCGACGCGCCGCCGCAAAAAGCGCGCACCTCGTTTGGCATCTTAGGCGCGATCAGCCTGTCCCATTTGCTTAACGATATGATCCAGTCGCTCATACTCGCTATCTACCCGCTGCTGCAAGCCGAGTTCTCCCTTACCTTCGTGCAGATTGGGATGATCACCCTCACCTTCCAGCTCACCTCATCGCTGTTCCAGCCGGTGATTGGCTACATCACCGATAAACGATCGATGCCGTGGTCGCTGCCGGTGGGCATGTGCTTTACCCTCTGCGGTTTGATCCTGCTGGCGCTGGCCGGTAGCTTCGGTATGGTGCTGCTGGCCGCCGCGCTGGTGGGTACCGGCTCCTCGGTTTTCCATCCGGAATCATCCCGCGTGGCACGGATGGCCTCCGGCGGCCGTCACGGCCTGGCCCAGTCGCTGTTCCAGGTCGGCGGCAACTTCGGCAGTTCGCTTGGCCCGCTGCTGGCGGCGGTGATCATCGCCCCGTATGGTAAAGGCAACGTCGCCTGGTTCGTGCTGGCCGCCCTGCTGGCTATCGTCGTGCTGTCGCAAATCAGCCGCTGGTACGCCGCGCAGCACCGGATGAATAAGGGCAAACCGAAGCCGGCGATCGTCAATCCGCTGCCGCGCAATAAGGTGATTCTGGCGGTAGGTATTCTGCTGATGCTGATTTTCTCGAAATACTTCTATATGGCGAGCATCAGCAGCTATTACACCTTTTATCTGATGCATAAGTTCGGCTTATCGGTGCAAAACGCCCAGCTGCATCTGTTTGCCTTCCTGTTCGCGGTGGCCGCCGGGACGGTGATTGGCGGGCCCGTTGGCGATAAGATTGGACGAAAATATGTTATTTGGGGCTCTATCCTCGGCGTGGCGCCTTTCACCCTTGTTTTACCCTATGCCAACCTGGAATGGACCGGGATTTTAACGGTGATCATTGGTTTTATCCTCGCCTCGGCCTTCTCCGCTATTCTGGTCTATGCACAGGAGCTGCTGCCGGGACGTATCGGCATGGTTTCAGGCCTGTTTTTCGGCTTCGCCTTTGGTATGGGCGGCCTTGGCGCCGCGGTCCTGGGCCTGCTGGCGGACCATACCAGCATCGACCTGGTGTATAAAATCTGCGCCTTCCTGCCGCTGCTGGGATTCCTGACGATATTTCTTCCTGATAACCGGCAAAAAGCCTGATTAACCGGCGGCCAAAGTGTAACGCTGGCCGCCGTTACCCCTTGCGCCATCGGCCTGATGCGCGCATTCCTCCCTCGATTTTCCCTTCTGTGCCTTTTTATCCCCTAATTGCATTTTTTTGCACAATTCAAGAATTATTCATAAACAAAGTGAACGTTTTTGTCATAAACTATTACGCGGACAGGGTAGCAAAATGGACCGATTTACCACTGGAAAGGAGACGGAATGCACCACGCAACACCGCTAATCACCACCATTGTCGGCGGCCTCGTGCTCGCCTTTATTCTCGGCATGATTGCCAATAAGCTACGTATTTCTCCTCTGGTGGGATATCTCTTAGCGGGCGTGCTGTCCGGACCTTTCACCCCTGGCTTTGTTGCTGACACCAAACTGGCTCCGGAACTGGCGGAGCTCGGCGTGATCCTGCTGATGTTCGGCGTCGGCCTGCATTTCTCCCTCAAGGATCTGATGGCGGTAAAGTCGATCGCCATTCCCGGGGCCATCGCCCAGATAGCCGTGGCGACGCTGTTGGGTATGGCGCTCTCCGCCGCCCTTGGCTGGTCGCTGATGACCGGCATCGTCTTTGGTCTGTGCCTCTCCACCGCCAGTACCGTGGTGCTGCTGCGCGCCCTGGAGGAACGACAGCTGATTGACAGTCAGCGCGGGCAGATCGCCATCGGCTGGCTGATTGTGGAAGACCTGGTGATGGTCCTGACGCTGGTCCTGCTGCCGGCGGTGGCCGGTATGGCGGAGAAAGGCAACCTCGGCTTCGCTTCCCTGGCCCTCGACCTCGGGATCACCATTGGCAAAGTGGTGGCCTTTATCGCCATTATGATGCTGGTCGGCCGGCGGCTGGTGCCGTGGATCATGTCGCGCAGCGCGGCCACCGGCTCGCGCGAGCTGTTCACCCTGTCGGTGCTGGCTCTGGCGCTGGGCATCGCCTTCGGCGCCGTGGAGCTGTTTGATGTCTCCTTCGCCCTCGGCGCCTTCTTTGCGGGTATGGTGCTTAACGAATCCGAGCTAAGCCACCGCGCCGCTCATGACACCCTGCCGCTGCGCGACGCCTTCGCGGTGCTGTTCTTTGTCTCCGTCGGCATGCTGTTTGACCCGATGGTGCTGGTCCAGCAGCCGCTGGCGGTGCTGGCGACGCTGGCGATCATTATCTTTGGTAAATCCGCAGCCGCCTTTTTCCTCGTGCGTATGTTTGGCCATTCGCCGCGTACCGCACTGACCATTGCCGCCAGCCTGGCGCAGATTGGTGAGTTTGCCTTTATTCTCGCCGGCCTGGGGATGGCGCTTAACCTGCTGCCGCAGGCCGGGCAAAACCTGGTACTGGCCGGAGCGATCATCTCGATTATGCTCAACCCGGTACTGTTCACTCTGCTGGAGAAATATCTCGATAAAACCGAAACCCTCGACGAGCAGACCCTGGAAGAGGTGCTGGAAGACGAGAAGCAGGTGCCGGTCGATATCTGCAACCACGCGCTGCTGGTCGGTTTTGGCCGCGTCGGCAGCCTGCTGGGCGAGAAGCTGATGGCCCAGGGGATCCCGCTGGTGGTGGTTGAAACCTCGCGCACCCGCGTGGATGAGCTACGCGAGCGCGGGATCAGCGCGGTGCTGGGCAATGCCGCCAATGAAGAGATCATGGAGCTGGCGCATCTCGACTGCGCCCGCTGGCTGCTGCTGACCATTCCCAACGGCTATGAGGCCGGCGAGATTGTCGCTTCCGCACGGGAAAAATGTCCGCATATAGAGATTATCGCCCGCGCCCATTATGATGACGAAGTGGATTACATTATCGACCGTGGGGCCAATCAGGTGGTGATGGGCGAGCGGGAAATTGCCCGCGCCATGCTGCAGCTTCTGGAAACGCCACCCGCCGGTGAAGTGGTCACCGGCTGATGTTCTGCCCTCTCCCGTCGGGAGAGGGACTCGCTTACCGATCCCAGTACGCCTCTTCCAGGCTGTCCTCACGTTCCGGCAGGCCGCGGGTTAAGCGCGGCGAGTGCTGGTTCAGCACCTGATAGCTCACGCGGTTGGCATATTTACACACCTGCGCCAACGAGGAGTAGGTCAGCCATTTGCATTTGTGTTTGCTGGAGTTGGGGACGTTATTGCGATGGTAGTTATTGGCGGTGATGTCATGCAGCAGCGCCGCCAGCGCGCCGTCCCCTGCGCCGTTGGTGTTCATGATCTTCTCCGGGCCGCCCATATACGGCGCAATGTGCGAATAAATCCGCAGCGGATTGACGCAGTCCTGGTGACGCATCGCGCGACTGAATTCGAACTGGTTAAATTCCGGGATCGCCCCCGGCAGCAGCGGATGCTGGGTCTTACGCTTCGCCTCTTCTTCAGTGAAGCCCGCCATATACAGCCCCGCCGGTCCGGCGGTGCACAGCACCAGGTCGACCCAGTCCAGCGCTTTATCCGCCGCCGTCAGCGGATCGGCAAAGCCGGTCAGTGCTTCCCCTTCCTCTTCATTCATCGCCAGAATCGAGACATGCTCCTGCAGGAACTGCTGCCACCACGCCGGGTTATCGGCAATCACGTATTTGGTTCCAAGAGTTAACACCACCGGCACATCATGCTTTTTGGCATACTCGATGGCTTTCATCGTCGCGTCCGGCATCGGCTCGCCCGGCTTGCAGCGTACCAGGTAGGAGGTCAGCACCAGCGCCGAGGCGCCGGCGATCACCGCTTCCGGAATGCTTTCCGGGCGCAGCTTGTTCATATGACCCGGGCTGATGGCGAAGGTGCGCTCGCCGCTGTCGCTGATCAGGGTGAAGCAGCGGCCAATGGCGCCGTCGACGCCCTGCAGATAGTTCAGATCGGTACGGCTGGAGGTATTGCACAGGTAGCGATAGGCATAGCCGCCGATTTCGATATTGCTGCACATGACGCCAAGCAACACCGAGCGATCGTCCGCCAGCACCGAGTAGTTGTGCATGGTATTGCCGATCGTGCCGCCGGCAAACTGATGGGTAATAAGATTATTGCGCACCAGCTCCTGGTACAGCGCCTCGGCGACGTCATCTTCAATCACCAGCGAGTGGCCCGCGCTCAGGCCGTAGCGCACGATAAACGCCTCATCCACTTTCGCTTCGATATCCACCAGCGTCTGGTCGATACCCACCACCCAGGAGACGCTGGATTCATTCTCCGGCTGAATTTGCTGCAGCAGCGGGTCGCGGGCGTTAACGGGAAAATAGTGTTTGGATTTGCGTTTACCGGGAAATTTCATAGTGGCGCTTAAATAACAGGGAACAAGCGGGAAATAGTAGCATATTCCCCGCCCTGCGCGCGATCAGCGATAAGGCGCCGTCAGGTTGACCATCATCTCAATATGCGCGGCGTCCGCGTTAAGCGCCGGAATGTATTCATATTGCTTTCCGCCCGCTTCGAGGAATATTTCCCGGTTCTGGACGGCGATCTCTTCCAGCGTTTCGAGACAGTCGGCGGCAAACCCCGGGCACAGCACCTGAATATGCTTCGTCCCTTTCTCGCCGAGCATCTTCAGCGTCTCATCGGTGTACGGCGTCAGCCAGGGTTCCCGACCAAAGCGCGACTGGAAGGTCATCATCACCCGCTCCGGCGGCAGCCCCAGCGCGGAGACCAGTTCCCGCGTGGTATCGCGACAGCGCTGAGGATAATCATCCCCCTGATTGGCATAGCGCTGCGGGATCCCATGATAGGAGAGCAGCAGCAGATCCGGTTCCCCATGAACGGCAAACGAGGCGCGCACGCTGGCCGCCAGGGCATGGATATAGTCCGGGTGCCCGGCGTAATCGCGAATAAACGAGATACCGGGAATGGCGCGTTTCTTCGCGAGGATCCGCGCCAGCTCATCCCAGACGGCAGCCACCGTCGAGCAGGAATATTGCGGATACAGCGGCAGCACTACGATGTGCCCCACCCCCTGCGCCAGTAAATCATCCACCGCGCTGGCCAGCGACGGCGATCCATAGCTCATGCCCAGCGCCACCGGGGTATCCGGCAGTCTGGCGGCCAGCGCCTGCTGCTGGCGACGGCTGTATACCATCAGCGGCGACCCCTCTTCCATCCAGACGGACTGATAGAGTTTAGCCACGCGGGGAGAGCGAATCGGCAGTATGACGCCGCGCAGCAGCGGCCACCATAGCAGACGAGACGTATCCACCACCCGTTTGTCGCTGAGGAATTGTCGCAGATAGCGCTTCACCGCACCGGGGGTGGGCGCATCGGGAGTGCCTAAATTGGCCAGCAAGATACCTGTTTTCGTCTGATGCATTACCGCCTCTTAACCATTTGAATCGCAGCCAATTGTAGCTGAAATGGCGCTAAACGGAACCAATCATAGCAAAAGGTAGGAATGAGAGAAGTTCTCATCCTGCCGCAGCAGGATGAGAAAAGGCTTTATCAGCCGAGGATTTTTTCCAGTTCGGCGCGCACGTCAGCCACCGCTTTGGTGCCGTCGACTTTGGCGTATTTGGTGTTGCCCGCCTGCGCTTCTTTGGTGTAGTAGCCGATCAGCGGCGCCGTCATCTGATGATATTCCACCAGACGCTTACGCACGGTCTCTTCCTGGTCGTCTTTACGGGTGGTCAGCTCTTCGCCGGTCACGTCGTCTTTGCCTTCCACCTTCGGCGGATTAAATTTGATGTGGTATACGCGACCGGATGCCGCGTGAACGCGACGGCCAACGATGCGGTCGACGATCAGTTCGTCCGGCACATCGAATTCCAGCACGTAATCAACGGTAATGCCCGCTTCTTTCATGGCGTCAGCCTGCGGAATAGTGCGCGGGAAGCCGTCCAGCAGGAAGCCGTTACGGCAATCTTCCTGGGCGATACGCTCTTTAACCAGCGCGATAACCAGCTCATCGGTCACCAGCTTGCCGGCGTCCATGATGTCTTTCGCTTGCTTACCGAGCTCGGAGCCGGATTTTACCGCAGCGCGCAGCATATCGCCGGTGGAGATTTGCGGAATACCGTATTTCTCCATGATGAACTGAGCCTGAGTTCCTTTACCCGCGCCCGGAGCGCCAAGCAGAATAATACGCATTACGAAAATCCCCTCAAAAGTCGATTCAATTTTTCAAAAACGCTAAACCATACCACCAGAACGGCGATGGCTCAAGGAAGGCGGTGCGGCTGAAACGGTTAATGGTGAGATATTTTATGCCATCCAATGTGAAATGCCCCGCCGGAGCAAATCGCTCAGACGGGGCATTTATCCCGTTCCCGGCGTCGCGTCGCTCGGCCGGGCTACTCGTTCAGGTTCGCGTCAGGAAGCCAGCAGCTGGTTCATACGGCGGATAAACTGGTTCGGATCTTCCAGCGTGCCGCGCTCGGCCAGCAGCGCCTGATCCAGCAGCAGTTCCACCCATTCGCCGAACTGCGCGTCATCCTGGGTATCGGCTGCGCGTTTCACCAGCTGATGCGCCGGGTTCAGTTCGAAGATGTATTTCACTTCCGGCGCCGCCTGGCCCGCAGCCGCGAACAGCTTCGCCATCTGGGTGCTCATCTCGTCGGCATCGGTGGTGACAATCGCCGGGGTATCGGTCAGACGATGGGTCAGACGCACCTCTTTGACCCGGTCGCCAAGCAGGTTTTTCACACGCTCAACGAACGGCTCCAGCGCTTTTTCGGCTTCTTTGGTGGACTCGTCCACTTCGTCCGCCAGTTTGTCCAGCGACTCGTCGGCTTTAGCGACAGACTGGAACGCTTTGCCGTCGAATTCGGTCAGGTAGCTCATCATCCACTCGTCGATGCGATCGGAGAGCAGCAGCACTTCGATCCCTTTCTTACGCAGCAGTTCGAGGTGTGGGCTGCTTTTCGCCGCCGCATAGCTGTCGGCTGTGATGTAGTAGATCTTCTCCTGACCGTCTTTCATACGCGAGACGTACTCTTCCAGCGACACGGTCTGCGCGGAGGAGTCGGTATGGGTGGTCGCGAAGCGCAGCAGTTTGGCGATCGCCTCCTGGTTGCTCGGTTCTTCCGCCGGGCCCTCTTTCAACACCAGGCCGAACTGTTTCCAGAAAGTCTGATATTTTTCGGCGTCGTCTTTCGCCAGCTTATCCAGCATCTGCAGCGCGCGTTTGGTCAGCGCGGTGCGCAGGTTACGGGTCACGCTGCTGTCCTGCAGGATTTCACGGGAGACGTTCAGCGGCAGATCGTTGGAGTCTATCAGGCCGCGTACGAAGCGCAGGTAGTTCGGCATAAACTGCTCGGCGTCGTCCATAATGAACACGCGCTGGACGTACAGCTTCAGGCCGTGTTTATGATCGCGGTTCCACATATCCCACGGCGCCTGCGACGGGATATACAGCAGGCTGGTGTACTCCTGCTTACCTTCCACGCGGTTGTGGCTCCAGGTCAGCGGGTCGCTGTAGTCATGGGCAATGTGCTTATAGAACTCTTTGTACTCGTCGTCGTTAACTTCAGACTTGCTGCGGGTCCACAGGGCCTGCGCCTTGTTGATTTTTTCCCAGCTGATAACGGTTTCGCCGTCTTTCTCTTCCTGTTTTTCAATCTCAACCGGCAGCGCGATGTGGTCGGAATACTTGCTGATGATGGAGCGCACGCGCCAGTCGTTGAGGAAATCGTCCTCACCTTCGCGCAGATGCAGGGTGATTTCGGTCCCGCGATCGGCTTTGGTGATGTCGGCCACGGTATATTCCCCTTCGCCGGCGGATTCCCAGAACACGCCGTTTTCAGGTTTATCGCCTGCCGCACGGGTGCGCACGGTCACTTTATCCGCCACGATGAAGGCCGAATAGAAGCCGACGCCGAACTGGCCAATCAGCTGGCTATCTTTTGCCTGGTCGGAACCCATGGATTCCAGGAACGCTTTGGTGCCGGATTTGGCGATGGTGCCGAGATGATCGATAACCTCTTCCCGGTTCATGCCGATACCGTTATCGGCGATGGTCAGGGTACGGTTGTCTTTATCAAACGAAACCCGCACGCGCAGCTCGCCGTCTCCCTCATACAAATCCGGCTGCGACAGCGCGCGGAAACGCAGCTTATCGGCCGCATCAGAGGCGTTGGAAATCAGCTCACGCAGAAAGATTTCTTTGTTGGAATAGAGGGAATGGATCATCAGGTGCAGAAGCTGTTTTACTTCTGACTGAAAACCACGAGTTTCTTGTCCTTTCATCTGATTCAACCTCAACAATGCCATTTTAAATGGGTAAAAAACCGTTGAGTGGGAGATGGGGACAGCGGGGAAATTTTTCAAGCGGAGGCGGCGATGGCCGCCTCCATTTGTTCAGAAAGTAATCTTGTGGCGACCGGCCAGCGAGTGGGACAGCGTGGTGCCGTCGACCATCTCCAGCTCGCCGCCCACCGGCACGCCGTGGGCGATTCGGCTGGCGTCGACGCCATACTGCGCGCACAGCTCTGCGATGTAGTTGGCCGTCGCCTCGCCCTCAACGGTCGGGTTGGTGGCAAGGATCACCTCGGTGATCGACTCCGCCTCCAGCCGTTGTTCCAGGCGATCGAGCCCGATGTCGTCAGGCCCGATGCCGTCGAGCGGCGACAGGTGCCCCATCAGCACGAAGTAGCGGCCGGAATACTGCCCGGTCTGCTCAATGGCGTAGATGTCCGCCGGACTCTCCACCACGCAGATTTGGCCGTTTTCCTGGCGACGCGGGTTGCTGCAGATATTGCACACCTCCTGCTCGGTGAAGGTGCGGCAATCGGCGCAGTGGCCGATCTCCGACATCGCGCGCGTCAGCGCCTGCGCCAGACGCATCCCGCCGCTGCGATCGCGCTGCAGCAGGGTAAACGCCATGCGCTGCGCGGACTTCGGGCCGACGCCCGGCAGACAGCGCAGCGCTTCCATAAGCTGAGTTAACAGCGGGCTGGTTTGCATCAGAACGGCATCTTGAAGCCTGGCGGCAGCTGCATACCGGCAGAGACGGAAGCCATCTTCTCTTTCTGGGTCTCTTCGATACGGCGCGCGGCGTCATTGAACGCGGCAGCCACCAGATCTTCCAGCATCTCTTTGTCATCTTCCAGCAGGCTTGGGTCGATCTCCACGCGGCGGCAGTTGTGCGCGCCGTTGATGGTCACTTTCACCAGACCCGCGCCGGACTCGCCGGTCACTTCCAGCTGAGCGATCTCTTCCTGCATCTTCTGCATTTTGTCTTGCATCTGCTGGGCCTGCTTCATCAGGTTACCCAGGCCGCCTTTTCCACCAAACATAGGCTTCTCTCTCAGTCAGTCATCATTAAAGGTACTGACTGCAAGTCAAACTTGCAGTCAAATGGGGCGGATACTCTCTTCATCCAGATCGGCGTCGAAGAAACGACGCAGGGTCTGAATGTTATTATCCGCAATAATCGCGTCGCGCGCCTGCGCGAGCTTCTCTTCATAAATAGCCTGCCGCCACTCCAGCGGCGTGCGCATCGCGGGATTATCGTCTTCCACGATGGTCAATTCAACCGGCGTACCGTACAACACCCCCAGCGCTTCAGCCAGCTTTTGCTGCGCGCCGGCGGAATTGAGGTGGCGCTGACTGGGGCGCAGATGCAGACAGACGCGATTGCCCTCCTGCTCTTTCCACGCGTTGAGCGCCACCTGCTCGACCAGCTTCGGTACCGCCAGCTGGCTCACTTCCGCCGCCCAGCTGTCGCGCTCGACCGCTTCAACGGCAAGCTTAGCCGCCAGCTCCGGCGTTTTTTCATGCTCCAGCGCTTTTTTCAGCGCTTTAGGCGTGGCGACTTCGACTTTGGTCTCTTCAACCACCGTCGTCGCCTTCCAGCGATAGGCCTCTTTCTTCGCCGGGGCCTGCTCCAGCGCCGCCGCGGCCGGACGAGCCTGGACGCGCTCGGTAATCGAACTCAGTCGCTCCAGCGCAGCGTTATTCACCGGCCGCGCGCGGGAAGCGGCTGCCGGTTCACTCTTTTTTGGGGTGGTTGCTCCCTGGCTGCGCTGCAGGTGGCTGCGGGCCGCCAGCACCTGGCTGGTGGTCGGCGGCAAACTCTGCGGCGGCTGCGGCGGCGGCGCTGCGGGGGAAACCGGCTGGCGCGGCGCGGGCGCGGCGGCCTGTGCCGGCTGCACCTCCGGCTCGGGCAGCGGCTTACGCGGATGAAACGCCAGGGCGCGCAGCAGCGTCATTTCGACGCCCATCCGCCGGTCCGGGGCATAGGGCAGCTCTTTGCGGCCAATCAGCAGCGTTTGGTAGTAGAGCTGAACGTCGCCCGGCGGTACGGTGCGCGCCAGTTCGCGCATTCGCACTTCGACCGCGGCCATGTCGGCGCCCAGCGCCGAAGGGGACAGCTGAACCATGGCGATGCGGTGCAGCAGGCTCTGCATCTCCACCAGCAGCGCCTCCCATTCAACGCCGCGCGCGGCGGCGTCATTGACGCCCGCCATGACCCGCTCGCCATCGGCGGCGACCAGGGCTTCAATCAGCGACAGCGCCTGATCGTCATCGAGGGTGCCGAGCATGGCGCTCACCGACGCCGCCGTCAGTTGCCCTTCTCCACTGGCAATAGCCTGATCGGTCAGACTTAAGGCATCACGCAGGCTGCCGTCGGCGGCGCGCGACAGGAGCTGCAGCGCGCGGGGCTCGGAGGCAATCTGCTCTTCGCCAAGAATATGCTCCAGCTGATGGCGGATCTGTTCAACGTCCAGCGCCTTCAGGTGGAACTGCAGGCAGCGGGATAAGATCGTCACCGGCAGCTTCTGCGGATCCGTCGTCGCCAGCAGGAATTTGACGTGCGCCGGCGGCTCCTCCAGCGTCTTTAATAACGCGTTGAAGCTGTGGCGCGACAGCATATGGACTTCGTCGATGAGATAGACCTTAAAGCGGCCGCGGGCCGGCGCGTACTGGACGTTATCCAGCAGGTCGCGAGTATCTTCGACTTTGGTTCGCGAGGCGGCGTCAATCTCAATCAGATCGACAAAGCGCCCCTGTTCTATTTCCCGGCAGTTATCGCACACGCCGCAGGGGGTGGCGGTGATGCCGGTTTCACAGTTTAACCCTTTCGCCAGCAGGCGGGCGATGGAAGTCTTACCGACCCCGCGGGTACCGGAAAAGAGATAAGCGTGATGAATGCGCCCTAACGACAAGCCGTTCGCCAGTGCGGTCAGCACATGTTCCTGGCCGACGACGTCAGCAAAGGTTTGTGGGCGCCATTTACGGGCTAAGACCTGATAACTCATGGGCTGGCTCTGAAACGCTGGAAGGTGAAATCACGAAGGGGTCATGCTATCACAGCCCCGCCCGATCGGCGAGGCTATGTGGAGGGATTTGCTTAGTGGCCCGGGAACGGCACCAGACTGTAGCAGTGGACCCCCAGCTTCTCCAGGCGCTGTTCGCCGCCCAGATCGAAGAGATTGATAATGAAAGCGGCATCCTGTACTTCGCCGCCGAGACGGCGGATCAGTTTGACCGTCGCGTCGATGGTTCCGCCGGTCGCCAGCAGATCGTCCACCACCAGCACTTTGTCGCCCGGTTTGATGGCGTCAACGTGGATCTCCAGCTGATCGGTGCCGTACTCCAGCTCATAGCTCTCAGCGATGGTTTCACGCGGCAACTTACGCGGCTTGCGTACCGGAACAAAGCCCACGCCCAGCGCCAGCGCAACCGGTGCGCCGAAAAGGAAGCCACGCGCCTCAGTCCCTACCACTTTGGTAATTCCCGCGTCTTTGTAGCGCTCGGTCAGCAGTTCAATGCTGAGCGCGTAAGCTTTCGGGTCTTCCAGTAAACTGGTGACATCGCGGAAAAGAATGCCAGGTTTTGGATAATCCTCGATACTCTGGATGCTGTTCTTCAGATATTCAAGCTGCTGTGCAGTTGCGGTCATAAGTGTATGCCTGATTGAAACGGTGTTACCCACGGGCGTGCAAAAGGGGCCAAAGAAACATTTGTTTAACCTTTGACCAGGCTTACCCGCGCTCGAAAACGCCAGAATTTACTGGCTGTCAGCAACAATTGCAACAGGCATTATTGCGCATCAGTGCTTTTGTTGCTTTGCGTCAACCACCGGAATGCGCCACATAAAGATCAGCAGACAGGCCAGAATGACCAACAGCATAATGCGCACCCACGTAAGCTTAACCAGCCACAGTGAAATAGCAAAAGTCGCCACGATCATGGCAATGGCGCGCGGTTTGGCGCCACGGGGCATGGCGCGGTACTGCTGCCAGTGGCGAAGATAGCCGCCGAACCATGAGCGATACAGCAGCCACTGGTGAAAGCGTGGCGATGAGCGGGCAAAGCACCAGGCGGCGAGCAGAATAAACGGCGTCGTCGGCAGCAACGGTAAGAAGACGCCCAGCGTACCCAGCGCTACCGCCAGCCAGCCGATAATGGTTAAAATAACAGGTGGCATAATGCGAATCGTTATCAACAGATACGGCTACTGTAGCACAGTTGGCTGATGGAAAATGGAGGGGGTGGGTGAAAACAGCTCAACTTTTACAAACGCTGAACAATCAGCTCAGCGAGCTGGCCGCGCTGGTGGCGCCGCTGGCGGAGCACGCGACCCTCAGCCCGCGCTTTGACCGTCAGCTCTTCCACACCCGCAGCACGCTGATGCAGGCCTATCTGGCGGAAGCCCAACACAACTTCAGCCAGCTCCGCCAGGCTGTCGAGCGCCAGCAGCTGCCGCAGGTAGCTTGGATCGCCGAGCGGCTGGCGGCGCAAATCGCCGCGCTGCGTCGCGAAACCGCCACCTGGTCGCTGCGCAGTTGGGACCATGCCTCGCCAACGCTGAGCCGCTGGCAGCGCCGTCGCCTGCAGCATCAGGAGTATGAGCGCCGCCTGCTGGCGATGCGCGACCAACGCCAGCGCCAGCTGACGCAGGCTACCAGCCTTGACGAACAGCAGCGGCTGGCCAGCGAAGTCGAGGTCTACAGCGGACGGCTGGCGCGCTGTCGACAGGCGCTGGACAAGATTGAAAACGTACTGGCGCGGCTGACGCGCTAACAGGAGAGTCCGATGTCGCTGGAAAATGCCCCCGATGAGGTCAAACTGGCCGTCGATTTAATCATGTTGCTGGAGTCGCATCAGATCCCAGCGCAAACGGTGCTGGACGCGCTGGAAATTGTCAGGCGGGATTATGCAAACAAGTTAAAAAACACGGAAAGCGCCTCGCAAACGCCGCAGAAGTAAGATGTTGCCCACGACGACGTGCTGGCAGAGTGCTCCTCTGCGCATGACGCCGATGGAGGCAATATTGATGGAAAAGGTCAGTCAAACCCCGCACGATGCGGTTTTTCGCCAGATGCTGATGCATCAGGCGGTGGCGAAGGATTTCCTGCAGCTGTATCTGCCCGCGCCGTTTCTGGCAATTTGCGAGCTGGATTCACTGCAGCTGGTCTCCGGTAGCTTTGTTGAAGAGGACCTGCGCGCCAGCTATTCCGATATCCTTTACTCACTGCGCACCCGCCACGGACCGGGCTATGTTTACGCGCTGATTGAGCATCAGAGTACCCCGGACAAGCTGATGGCGTTTCGCCTGCTGCGCTACGCGCTGGCCGCCATGCAGCGTCATCTGGACGCTGGCCACGACACGCTGCCGCTGGTGGTGCCAATTCTTTTTTATCACGGCAAGGTCAGCCCCTGGCCCTGGCCCCGCAACTGGCAACAGCTATTCGCCGAACCGGCGCTGGCGAAGGCGCTCTATAGCGGTGATTTTCCGCTGGTGGACCTCACCGTTATGCCAGATAATCAGATCGTCCGTCATCGGCGTATGGCCATGCTGGAGCTGTTGCAAAAGCATATCCGCCATCGCGATCTGGCCGAGCTGCAGGTGCCGCTGATTGCGCTGATGACGCAAGGCTATCTGACAGAAGCGCAGTTAAATACGCTGCTGCGCTATATGTTGCAGGCGGGTACCACGGAACATCCGGGGGCGCTGATCCGCGCGCTGGCGGCGCAGTCGCCCAGACATAAGGAGCTGATGATGACCATTGCCGAATGGCTGGAAGAGAAAGGCCGTAAACAGGGGCAGCAGGAGGGCGAGCAGGAAGCCACTCGCAGCATCGCCGCCAGAATGCTGGCGCGCGGCCTCGAACGTCAAATCGTGCGGGAACTCACCGGGCTTAGCGACGAAGAGCTCGCCGCGCTGACGCCCTGATGCAGCAGGGGCGGCTTTGCGCCGCCCCTTTTCAGTTAAGACGCGACGGAGGGAGCTAAATCGTCACCCTTTCCGTCCCGCTTCACTTCCGTGACCTCGTCGCCCTTTTCATTTCGCAGATGGACTTCCAGCTGGTTAAAGGCAATGTTGATGTCATTCTCCCGGCACAGACGGTCGATGGCGCGGTTGAGCTCATCCACCGTGTAGCTGCGATCGCGCAGTTCACGGACATACAGACGCAGTTCATGATCCAGGGTACTGGCCCCGAAGGTGGTGAAGAAGACCGCTGGCGCTGGCTCCTGCATCACTTTCGGATGATCGTGCGCGACCTTCAGCAGCACCTCCTTCACCTTATCCAGATCGGAACCGTAGGCGACGCCGAGGCGGATCACCACGCGGGTCACGGTGTCGGAGAGCGACCAGTTGATCAAGCGCTCGGTAACGAACGCCTTGTTCGGGATGATCACCTCTTTGCGATCGAAGTCGGTGATGGTGGTGGCGCGAATACGGATTTTGCTTACCGTACCGGAGAAGGTGCCGATAGTCACCGTATCCCCAATGCGCACCGGACGTTCGAACAGAATAATCAGGCCGGAGACGAAGTTACCGAAGATCTCCTGCAGACCAAAACCTAAACCAACCGACAGCGCGGCCGCCAGCCACTGCAGTTTATCCCATGAGACGCCCAGCGACCCGAATACCGTCATCGCCCCGATGGCGATAATCGCATAGTTAAGAATGGTGGTGATGGCGTAGGAAGTCCCCTGGCGCATGTTGAGCCGCGACAGGACCAGCACCTCCAGCAGCCCCGGCAGGTTGCGGATCAGCGCCCAGGCAACCATCGACGCCACAATGGCAAACAGCAGGCTGCCCATCGTGACGCTGCGCACCACGCTGGCCCCTGCCTCGGTGCCGTTGTAATGCCAGAGGGTAATGCTGTCGAGATAGGCGAAAACGGTGATCAAATCCGACCAAATCGCCCAGAACATGACCGCGAACAGCGCGATCATCACCAGCATGGTGATGCGTAACGTCTGCTGGTTGACCTGCTCGAGGGCGATAGTCGGCTCCTCCTGCGGCTCGGCGCCTTCCGCGCCCTCCTTCACCAGATGCTGACGGCGCGCCAGCGCCCGGCGCCAGGCGATGCGCCGCGCCGCCACGCTCAGGCCGCGCAGTACAGTCTGGTACAGCAGGTTCCAGATCATGACCAGATAGACGGTCTCGATCCAGCGTCCCGCCAGGCGCAGCGTGGTGTAGAAGTAGCCGGTCGCCGTTAGCACCATCAGGGCCACCGGAACGATAGACAGCACTGTGATCGTCAGCAGGCGCAGGCTGTGCGACTCTTTATCGCGCCAGCTTTCCCGGCACATCGGCCAGACCAGCACCGCTATCAGCAGTAAGTTGAAGAAAATCACCAGCTGCCCCAGCACGTCGTCCATCAGGTTCAGCGGCGACAGCTCGGAAATCACCGACCAGAAATTCAGCGGCAGCAGCGCCAGGCTGACGCGAACAATCTGCCGCCGCCAGTGGCTGGTCAATTGCGCCGGCATATTAAAGTGGCTGACCGCTACGCCGTTCTTTTCCAGCACTTTCCAGCACAGGCCAAACACCAGCCAGAACATCGCCAGCTTTTTACTGTACGCCCACAGCAGAGCACTGATATTGAGCTGCATGGTGAGTAAGATCAGGCCAATCGCCAGAATCACCAGCACCACCGGTAAGGCGCGGATCAGGTCGATAAGGATCGCCTTCGGCGTATGCAGTTGGGTATCATTTCGCAGCTGGCCTACCTGGGAGGCAAGCTTTGCCTGATAATCCTTGAGCCACTGCAAACGCCAGCGGATCAGGCCGGCAATCAGCAGCAGCGGTAATCCGGCAAGAAAAGCGACAAACGCCGCTGGCCACGCTTTTTCCCAGTTCACGGTGATTTTCATCGCCTTAAACTGACCTTTCAGCGCTTCCGGGAAGGCCTTAATCCACTCCCAGTCCATCGGTTTATTGCTGTTCACCCAGAAAATTTGCTGGGTCAGAATTTCTTTCAGGCTGCTCGAGACGCTCATCAACTGCTGCTGGTTGATCTGCAGGTTGATGGCAATCATCAGCTGATTCCCCAGCTGTTTATTGAACTGGTCGAGCAGCTCCCGGCGCATGTCGATCACTTCCAGCAGCGCGGCGTGCACTTCATCGTTTACTTCATCGCTGTGCCCCTCTTCCAGCTTAGCGACATAGGCATCGCTCTGGAACAGCGCGTCGCGTTTCTGATTCACCTCGAACTGTTCGAGCCGCAGATCGGCAATGCGATTGGTCATATCCTGCAGCTCATCCGCCGACGGCAGCGTCTGCTGCTGCTGGTAGAGAATGCGCGACAGCAGCAGGCTGCCCTTGAGCACGGAAATTTGCTCTTTAATATCCCGCTCAGACTGCAGGGCGCGGTCGAGCCAGTTCTTCACCTGAATATTGCGCTGCACCAGCTGGTTGCCATTCTCCGTCGCCTGAATCAGTTTCTCGCTCAGCTGGTGGTTGATATCCAGCTCCTGCTTGACCAGCGGGTTGGCCTGAATACGCGCCGTTTCGTCGGGCGTGACCGCCTCCTGGGCGGTTTTCTCAGTCAGCGTCAGCCGCTTGCTGTTCACCGCCTCCTGCAGCAGCTGCAGCTGATGCTCCAGCCGGTTGCTCCAGGCGGTGACGTAGTCACGCTGCTTCTGCAGGGTATCCTGCAGCACCGTATTGCCTTCGAGGCTCTTGCGCTGCTGCTCGATCTGCGCGTTAAGCAACGCCTGCTGGGCCTGCAGCAGCACCTGCTGGGTCGGACGCAGAGTCTCATCCCCCACCGAGGTGCCATTCAGACGATTGCGGATCTGCTGCAGCTGCTGGGAGGCTTTGTACATTGCATTTTGCACGCGTTCCGGCTGCGTTTGCAGGGAAACCAACTGGCTGTTGTAGGTCGCCAGGTCGTTTTGCGCATTCTGCAGATCGTCCAGCGTTTGGGTGACGCGCGATTCCAGCTGACGCAGGGAGAGCGTGCTCAGCGTTTTGCGCGTCGCGTCGTCGTTCGGGACATCACTCAGATTGTTAAGGCTGTCCACCGCCTGGCGCAGCTTCGCCGGGGCTTGCTCGACCTGCTGGCGGAGCTGCGTCGTCTCGCTCTTGATGCGATCGATTTTATCCAGCGTTTCCAGGGTCTGGGTCAAATCCTGCTGGACCAGTTTGTCCTGCGGAGTCAGTTCTTTTTGCTTGTTTAATGTATTGAGCTGACTCTGCACTTCCGCCCGGTCAGGGAGGTCCGCGGCGCGGCCCTGAACTGGACTGAAAAGACCAATAAAACAGAGCAGCATAATGATAAAGATGAACGTGGCGCGTTGCCTGGAGATCGTGTGCAGCATAGTTAATATGAATGAATGCAAATGCCGGAGAATACCGGGGGTCGTCGCAAGCGCGAAGAATAGCACTTCTCATCGCTGGCGAATAGCGGCGAACGGCGCTAAAAATTCACGTCCCCCCGCGCGCGACGTTTACGCTGACAGGTTCTCCGGGCCGCGCAGCGTGGGGCAGAACTGATACATCTCCAGCAGGATGGCGACATAGTCGCGCGCTTCCGCATGCAGGTCGAACGAGTCGGGGGCAAACAGCCAGTTCTCCATCAGGCCGGAAAGATAGCTGCGCATTAAAATCGCCGCTCGCCGGGTGAGTAAATTGGCGGGCAACAGCTTCGCGGCGATGCACTCTTTCAAGGTCTGCTCGATGCGTTCGTAGCTCGCCAGGGATAACTGCCGCTGGGCCTGCTGCACCACGGTCATTTCACCGACGAATTCACACTTATGGAAGATAATCTCCATCATCAACCGACGGCGCTCCTCTGTCACCGTCGCTTCAAGAACATAGACTAATATCTCCCTGATAACTGAGAGTGGATCGTTAGGGAATTTTGCCCGATACTCAATTTCGAGATCGCTAATACTGGCGTCTGACAGCTCCCAAATTTCGTTGAATAAATCTGATTTATTCTTGAAATGCCAGTAGATAGCCCCCCTCGTTACACCCGCAGCTTTTGCAATTGTTGCCAACGAGGTAGATGATACGCCTTGCTGCGAAAACAGACGCAGAGCAACATCCAGAATCAGTTGCCGGGTTTCACGTGCCTGTTGTTTGGTTTTTCGTGCCATAGGTTAATGACTTTACAGAGGTTACGTTTACATACATTTGTGAATGTATGTACCATAGCACGACCATAATAGAAAGACTGTAGTGGGTTTGTGGTTGTTTGAGCCACTGAACATTTTGAAATTGGACACTCGAGGTTTACATATGAACAAAAACAGAGGGTTAACGCCTCTGGCGGTCGTTCTGATGCTCTCAGGCAGCTTAGCGCTAACAGGATGTGACGATAAACCGGCTCAACAGGGAGCCCAGCACATGCCGGAAGTCGGTATTGTGACGCTCAAATCCGCACCTCTACAAATGACCACCGAACTGCCAGGCCGCACCAGCGCCTATCGCATTGCGGAAGTCCGCCCTCAGGTCAGTGGCATTATTTTGAAACGTAACTTCGTCGAAGGTAGCGATATCCAGGCCGGCGTCTCCCTGTATCAGATCGATCCAGCCACCTATCAGGCCAGCTATGACAGCGCCAAAGGCGACCTGGCAAAAGCCCAGGCGGCGGCAAACATGGATCAACTGACGGTCAAGCGTTATCAGAAACTGTTAGGCACTAAGTATATCAGTCAACAAGACTACGATACCGCCGTCGCAACGGCGCAGCAGAGCAATGCGGCCGTGGTCGCGGCGAAAGCGGCCGTGGAAACCGCGCGCATCAATCTGGCCTACACCAAAGTCACCTCGCCGATCAGCGGCCGCATTGGTAAATCCGCGGTGACCGAAGGGGCGCTGGTGCAGAATGGTCAGTCAACCGCTCTGGCAACCGTTCAGCAGCTGGATCCGATCTATGTTGACGTCACCCAGTCTAGCAATGATTTCCTGCGCCTGAAACAGGAGCTGGCCGATGGCCGTCTGAAACAGGAAAACGGTAAAGCGAAAGTGGAGCTGGTGACTAACGACGGTCTTAAGTATCCGCAGTCCGGCACCCTGGAGTTCTCGGATGTGACCGTCGACCAGACCACCGGCTCTATCACGCTGCGCGCCATTTTCCCCAACCCGGATCACACCCTGTTACCGGGGATGTTTGTCCGCGCGCGTCTGGAAGAAGGGGTTAACCCTGACGCCCTGCTGGTGCCGCAACAGGGCGTGACCCGTACGCCGCGCGGTGACGCCAGCGTCATGGTTGTGGGTGAAGGCGATAAGGTCGAAGTCCGCCAGGTCACTGCTTCTCAAGCGATTGGCGATAAATGGCTGGTCACTGACGGTCTGAAATCCGGCGATCGCGTTATTGTCACCGGCCTGCAAAAAATCAAACCAGGCGTGCAGGTAAAAGCGCAGGAAGTAGCTTCTGATGATAAACAGCAAGCCGCAGGCAACGCGCCATCAGAACAAACCAAGTCTTAACTTAAACAGGAGCCGTTAAGACATGCCTAATTTCTTTATCGATCGCCCCATATTTGCATGGGTGATCGCCATCATCATCATGCTGGCTGGGGGATTATCGATCCTCAAATTGCCGGTGGCGCAATATCCGACGATTGCGCCGCCAGCAATTTCCATTACCGCCATGTACCCCGGTGCTGACGCCGAAACCGTGCAGAACACCGTGACTCAGGTTATCGAACAGAATATGAACGGTATCGATCACCTGATGTACATGTCCTCGAATGGCGACTCCACCGGTACGGCGACCATCACCCTGACCTTCGAATCCGGTACCGATCCGGACATCGCCCAGGTTCAGGTTCAGAACAAGCTGGCCCTGGCCACCCCTCTGCTGCCGCAAGAAGTACAGCAGCAAGGGATCAGCGTTGAGAAAGCGTCCAGCAGCTTCCTGATGGTTGTCGGCGTCATTAACACCAACGGCACCATGAACCAGGACGACATTTCGGACTACGTGGCGGCCAACATGAAGGACCCGATCAGCCGTACCAGCGGCGTCGGCGACGTTCAGCTGTTCGGTTCCCAGTACGCGATGCGTATCTGGATGGATCCGAATAAACTGAATAACTTCCAGCTCACGCCGGTGGACGTGATCAGCGCGCTGAAAGCGCAGAACGCCCAGGTAGCCGCTGGTCAGTTAGGCGGTACGCCGCCGGTGAAAGGCCAGCAGCTCAACGCCTCCATCGTCGCACAGACGCGTCTGACCAATACGGAAGAGTTTGGCAACATTCTGCTGAAGGTGAACCAGGATGGTTCCCAGGTTCGTCTGCGTGATGTCGCCAAAATTGAACTGGGTGGCGAAAGCTATGACGTGGTGGCGAAGTATAACGGCCAGCCTGCGTCCGGTCTGGGTATTAAACTGGCTACCGGCGCGAACGCGCTGGATACCGCCAACGCGATCCGCGCTGAACTGGCGAAGATGGAGCCGTTTTTCCCGTCGGGGATGAAAATCGTTTACCCGTATGACACCACCCCGTTCGTGAAAATCTCTATTCACGAAGTGGTTAAAACGCTGGTGGAAGCGATCATCCTGGTCTTCCTGGTGATGTATCTGTTCCTGCAGAACTTCCGCGCCACCCTGATCCCGACCATCGCGGTGCCGGTGGTCCTGTTAGGGACCTTCGCGGTGCTGGCGGCGTTTGGCTTCTCGATAAACACCCTGACGATGTTCGGGATGGTGCTCGCCATCGGCCTGCTGGTGGATGACGCCATCGTGGTGGTCGAGAACGTCGAGCGCGTCATGGCCGAAGAAGGCCTGCCGCCGAAAGAAGCGACGCGTAAATCGATGGGGCAGATTCAGGGCGCGCTGGTAGGTATCGCCATGGTGCTGTCGGCGGTATTTATCCCGATGGCGTTCTTCGGCGGCTCAACCGGGGCCATCTATCGCCAGTTCTCCATCACCATCGTTTCCGCGATGGCGCTATCGGTACTGGTCGCGCTGATCCTGACGCCGGCGCTGTGCGCCACGATGCTGAAGCCTATTCAGAAAGGCAGCCATGGCGCGACCACGGGTTTCTTCGGCTGGTTTAACCGCATGTTCGATAAGAGCACGCACCATTACACCGACAGCGTAGGCAACATTCTGCGCAGCACCGGTCGTTATCTGGTGCTGTATCTGATCATCGTGGTGGGTATGGCGTGGCTGTTCGTTCGTCTGCCGAGCTCGTTCCTGCCGGACGAAGACCAGGGGGTGTTCCTGAGTATGGCCCAGCTGCCTGCCGGCGCCACCCAGGAGCGCACGCAGAAAGTGCTGGATGAGATGACGAATTACTATCTCACCAAAGAGAAGGACAACGTGGAATCCGTGTTTGCGGTTAACGGCTTCGGCTTCGCCGGCCGCGGCCAGAACACCGGTATCGCGTTCGTCTCGCTGAAAGACTGGAGTCAGCGTCCAGGCGATGAAAACAAAGTTGAAGCGATCACCGGTCGGGCGATGGGCTACTTCTCGCAGATTAAAGACGCGATGGTCTTCGCCTTTAACCTGCCGGCTATCGTTGAACTGGGTACCGCGACCGGCTTTGACTTCCAGCTGATTGACCAGGGCGGCCTGGGACACGAAAAACTGACCCAGGCACGTAACCAGCTGTTTGGCATGGTGGCGCAGCATCCTGACGTGCTGACCGGCGTGCGTCCTAACGGTCTGGAAGATACACCGCAGTTCAAAGTCGATATCGATCAGGAAAAAGCCCAGGCGCTGGGCGTCTCCATCAGCGACATTAACACCACGCTGGGCGCCGCCTGGGGCGGAAGCTATGTCAACGACTTCATCGACCGCGGCCGCGTGAAGAAAGTGTACATCATGTCCGAAGCGAAATACCGTATGCTGCCGGAAGACATCGGCAAGTGGTATGTTCGCGGTAGTGATGGCCAGATGGTGCCGTTCTCCGCCTTCTCCACCTCGCGTTGGGAATACGGTTCGCCGCGTCTGGAACGCTACAACGGTCTGCCATCAATGGAAATTCTTGGCCAGGCAGCGCCAGGCAAGAGTACCGGTGAGGCGATGAGCCTGATGGAAGAGCTGGCGGGTAAACTGCCGTCGGGTATTGGCTACGACTGGACCGGGATGTCTTATCAGGAGCGGCTGTCCGGTAACCAGGCCCCTGCCCTGTATGCCATCTCGCTGATTGTCGTCTTCCTGTGTCTGGCAGCGCTGTATGAGAGCTGGTCGATTCCGTTCTCGGTCATGCTGGTCGTACCGTTGGGTGTGGTCGGTGCGCTGTTAGCCGCCACCTTCCGCGGTTTAACCAATGACGTTTACTTCCAGGTTGGCCTGTTGACCACCATCGGCCTGTCGGCGAAGAACGCGATACTGATCGTTGAATTCGCCAAGGACCTGATGGAGAAAGAGGGCAAAGGGCTGATTGAGGCGACGCTTGAAGCGGTACGTATGCGTCTGCGTCCAATCCTGATGACCTCCCTGGCGTTTATCCTTGGGGTTATGCCGCTGGTTATCAGCTCCGGAGCGGGCTCCGGTGCGCAGAACGCCGTAGGTACAGGCGTAATGGGCGGGATGGTGACCGCGACGATCCTGGCAATCTTCTTCGTGCCGGTGTTCTTTGTGGTGGTGCGACGCCGCTTTAGTAAGAAATCGGAAGATATTGAGCACAGCCATCAGGTTGAGCATCATTAATCTGCACTGATGAACAAAGGGCCGCTACTGCGGCCCTTTTTTTGATCATTACCCACAGGGCACATATTGCCATTGTTTATTTTTCGCGCTGCCTTTAATATATATTGATGTGTTCCCGGCTATATCTATCACGCTGTTTAGCCCTTAGGATCTTCTTACGCTCATTTACCAGGAATAATCCTAATATCATCATCACGGCCGGCGGTTTCTGAACGCGACGACTGCCTGCCTTAAGCCAATGATTGATAAGGCATCTCTATTTTTCAGGTTGCGCGCCCGGGCCGGAGAAATTAATTCGTCTCTTTTTAAGATAATTTCTCTCTGATAATTGTAATTTTTCGTAATAGCACGATGAAATCTGTTGGAGAGTGGATTATAGTTAAATCAGCAGGATTACTCAGTTAGTGTCAGGTCAGTTAGTCGTGTTCATCCCACAACGGTGTTTGTTAGTCGTCGTTTAAACCACTCAAAAGGGGATGCGTTATGGACGAATACTCGCCAAAAAGACATGATATCGCACAACTACGCTTTCTCTGCGAAACGCTGTATCATGACTGCCTTGCAAACCTGGAAGAGAGCAACCATGGCTGGGTCAACGACCCGACATCGGCTGTCAATCTCCAGTTAAATGAACTGATCGAGCACATTGCCACATTCGCCCTTAATTATAAAATTAAGTACGCTGAGGATAATAAGCTGATCGCTCAGGTTGACGAATATCTGGACGATACATTTACGTTGTTCAGTAACTACGGCATTAACTCTACGGATTTGCAAAAGTGGAAAAAATCCGGTAATCGGTTATTTCGTTGTTTTGTCAACGCCAGCCGGGAAAATCCGGCCAGTCTTTCGTGTTAGGATTATTACAATCAAAAGGTGGAATTATGTCTGATAAGCCATTAACTAAAACAGACTATTTGATGCGCTTACGCCGTTGCCAGACAATTGACACGCTGGAGCGCGTCATTGAAAAAAACAAATATGAACTTTCTGATAATGAGCTGGCGGTATTTTACTCAGCCGCCGATCATCGTCTGGCTGAACTGACCATGAATAAGCTGTACGATAAGATCCCGACGTCCGTCTGGAAATTTATCCGCTAATTACCGCGCCCGACGCGGTCTGCTGACCGGGCGGTCATCGCCAGCCTCAGCAGGGTATCTTTGTGATAGTCATCACATCATTTAGCCAACAGCAAACCTGTAACCGGTTTCTTTTTTATACTGCTTTGGCCATCTAACGTCAGGTATAAGGAAGACCAATGAGTGAAGAAAAACGCAAAATGATCGCCGGTGAGCTCTATTTATCTGGCGACCCAACGCTACGCGCCGATCGCCTGCGCGCCAGACAGCTGCTGCACCGTTATAATCATTCCGCCCCGGATGCGCAGGAAGAACGTCAGCGTATTCTCGCCGAGCTGCTCGGTCGCGCTGGCGATGCGTATATCGAGCCAAGCTTTCGCTGCGACTACGGCTACAATATCTTTCTCGGCGCCGGTTTTTACGCCAATTTTGACTGCGTGATGCTGGACGTCTGCCCTATCCATATTGGCGATAACTGCATGCTGGCCCCGGGCGTCCATATCTATACCGCCACCCATCCGCTGGATGCTGAGGCCCGAAACAGCGGCCAGGAATATGGCAAACCGGTGACCATTGGCCACAATGTGTGGATTGGCGGTCGGGCGGTGATCAATCCCGGGGTGACCATTGGCGATAATGCGGTCATCGCGTCCGGAGCGGTGGTCACTAAAGACGTCCCCGCCAGTACCGTTGTCGGCGGCAACCCGGCGCAGATCATCAAGCGCCTTCCGCCGCCAAATGCGTAACTGTTATGCTTTTCTGTAACTGATCTGTTACTTTCTCCGCAGAATACTGCAACATAAAATAGCCTTCAGGCTGAGCCTGCCACGCCCGAGCCACCGGGCGCACGGGGCAGGCTTATTGCAGAATTCGGGGACCAAGATGACAGAAATACAACGCCTGCTAACTCACACCATTGACGAACTGAACGTGCAGGAAAAACGCGATAATCGCCCGCGTTTTAGCATCAGTTTTATCCGTAACCATCCGGGCCTGTTTGTTGCCATGTATGCCGCGTTTCTGGCGACGCTGGTGGTGATGCTGCGCTCTGAAACGCTGGTGGATTCGGTCTGGTTGTTGGTGGTGCTGTTCATCCTGTTCAACGCTTTTTTCTTCTTTGACGTCTATCCACGCTATCGTTACGAAGATATCGACGTCCTCGACTTTCGCGTGTGTTACAACGGCGAATGGTACAACACCCGCTTTGTCCCCCGACAGCTGATCGACCGTATCCTGCAGTCGCCGGACGTCGATAGCGAGCAGAAGGCGCAGCTTAAAAAAATGGTCGACACCAAAGGCGATCTCTCCTTTTACGATGTCTTTACGCTGACCCGAGCCGGTACTGCGCAATAAGACGATTCAGCGTCCGCAGCGCCAGCGGATAGCGGGAAGCAGAAGTATTGCCATACCCCAGCACCAGCCCGCTCCGCCCCCGCCGTGGGTCGAGATAGAAATGACTTAGCGCAGCGGGCGCCAGCTGAAACTGACGCGCCTGCTGCGCTATCGCGCGATCGTCGATCCCCTCGATGGCCAGCGTCAGATGGAGCCCCCCTTCCCCACCAAGGACTTCGCACGGCACGGTGATCGCTTGCGCCAGCGCCTCGCGCAGTTGCTGCTGACGTTTGCGGTACAGACGACGCATCGCCGCCAGATGACGCGCATAGTGCCCCTTCTCGATAAAGCTGGCCAGCGCCCGCTGTTCAGCGCGGTGTCCCCCGCGCAGCAGCGCGCCAATGGCCTCCTGAGCGGCATCCGCCAGCGCGGGCGGCATTACCATAAAACCGATACGCAGCGCCGGAAAAAGGGTTTTGCTGAAGGTGCCGAGATAGACCACCGGGGCATCCGGGACCATTCCCAGCATCGCCGGGATCGGCTCTCCGCTGTGGCGAAACTCGCTGTCGTAGTCATCCTCCACAATCCACGCGCCGTGCCGATGGGCATACTCCACCAGCGCCAGACGCCGCGCGGCGCTCATAACGCTCCCAAGGGGATACTGATGAGAGGGAGAAGTGAAAATCAGCCGGGGTGGCTCTGCCGCGCCGTTGGCCATACACATCCCTTCATGATCGACGGCCATCCCGCAGACCTGCAGCCCCGCCCGCTGGAAACCACTCCTGGCGCCCAGGTATCCCGGCTCTTCCTGCCACACGGTGTCGCCCGGGTTGGTCAACAGCGAGGCGCATAAGTTGACCCCTTCCAGCGCCCCCTCGGTGATGACGATCTGCCGGATATCGCACTGAATACCTCGGGAGAGCGCCAGATGGCGAGCGATCGCCTCCCGCAGTTGGGGATCGCCCGCGGCCTCACCGTAACCCAGCAGCGTGCTGCCCTCGTCGCGCAATGCTTTATCCATTAATCGCCGCCACAGCGGCAGCGGGAAATAGTTCACCGCCGGCATGCCAGGCGTAAACGGCAGCGCCGGCGAGTCACGGCGCATAGCGGCTGGCAGTCCCTGCAGCCGCTCAGACAGCACAACGGGAGGCGCGTTTACCTCCTGCCGGCGGCTGGCGGCGAGCGGCACAACCTGCGTCCCCTGACGGCTTCGCGTCAGGTATCCCTCCAGCGTCAGCTGCTCCAGTGCGGCATTCACCGTATTGCGCGATAGATGCAGTCGACCGGCAATCACGCGCGATCCTGGCAAACGGCAGCTGGCTGCCAGAGTTCCCTGCAGGATGGCATGGCGCAAAGTGTGGTAAAGGGCGCGCTGCAGGGTTTCGTCCGTTCGCTGCCGCATCCCCTGCGTCACCAATCCATAAAACGCATCGTCCGGTATGTTCATGTCACCTCCTCGTGGATCCATAAGAACATACTCTGGTGGCACTTTTTATGGAACCAGCCAGCGCGTACCCTGCCTGTACATCCCCAATAAGGAAACCGCAATGTGTGAATACAATCAGTTTGGACAGGCGCTCGGCGCCGCGCTGCCCGACTGGCAACCCCGCCCCTGGCCAACGCGGCAGGTACTTCAGGGCAGCCGCTGTCGGCTCGAACCGCTCACCCTCGCCCACGCCAGCGATCTGTTTGCTGCCCACCAGCTGGCGCCCGACGCCCGCAGCTGGACGTGGCTGCTGCGCGAACCGGAAACCAGTCTGGCTAAATTTAGCGCCTGGGTGGCGCAGGTTGCGATGCTGACAGATCCTATCCATTTCGCCGTCGTTGACCAGCAGCGCGGGACGGCGGTCGGGTCGCTGGCGTTAATGCGCATCGATGCCAACCACGGCGTGGTCGAGGTGGGGCATGTCCATTTCTCTCCGTTGCTGAGCCGAACGGCTATGGCCACCGAAGCGCACTGGCTGTTGATGCAGTATGTTTTCGGGACGCTCGGCTACCGTCGCTATGAATGGAAATGCAATAGCCTCAATACGCCGTCAGGCCGGGCGGCAAGGCGACTGGGATTTCAGTACGAAGGACGTTTTCGTCAGGCGCTGGTGAGCAAAGGACACAACCGGGACACGGACTGGTTTTCAGTGATTGATGGCGAATGGCCGCAGCTGGATAGCGCCATGCGCCAATGGCTGGCCGCCGACAATTTTACCGCCGACGGCCAGCAGCGCCGTCCCCTGGAAAGCTTCCGTTAACGACGTTTTTTGCGCCCCTGCACCGCTTTAAAGCGGGGGTTGCTCTTACAGATCACGTACAGCCGCCCTTTGCGTTTGACCAGCTGGCAATCCGGGTGGCGCTGTTTGGCGCTGCGTAATGAGTTAACGACCTGCATCATGCCTTCCTTTTTGCATCAATAAAGCCGCCGAAGCGCTGGCGGAAACGGGCCGCGCTACCCTCGCTGGCGAACGTTTTTTGTTTGCCGGTGTAGTAAGGATGCGATTTCGATGAGACATCGATCGTCACATACGGATACGTCTCACCGTCGAGCTCAATCACGCGTTCGGTGCGGATGGTTGAGCCAACTTTAAAATATTCATTGGCGCTGGTGTCGTGAAACACCACCGTGCGATAGGGAGGATGGATATGGGCTTTCATGATGACCTCGTTATTATGTTATAACATAACAATTAAGTTACGCCGTTCCACGACAAAGATCAACCATGGTTATAGCAGGGGTAATAACAAAGAGGCGAGTTTCCTCGCCTTTGGCTTCAGGGCGCCAGACGGTGAGCGATTGCGCGAAGTTGCTCCGCGATAGCCTGCAGATCTTTCCCCTGCTCAACTCTGGCGCCGCTGGAATGGCGAATCACCAGGCGCGCCGGCAGGATGGATGAGGTATGCGCCGCGCCGCTGGTACTGGCGAGGATCCGCCGCACCGCCTCTTTACCCTGCAGGTCGAGGTCCAGCGATACCGTACTCAATGCCGGATAGAAAAAGGAGCTTTCGTAGGTATCGTCATAGCCAATCACCGATTTCTCTCCCGGCACCGCCACCTGATGCTGATGGAAGGCGCTGAGCACCCCCAGCGCCATCTGGTCATTGCCCACCAGCACAGCGCTGAAGTTCGGCGTTTCACGCAGCATCTGCAGCGCGCCGGCGTAGCCGCTTTGCGCATCCCAGTTGCCGTGCAGGACGGTCACCGGCTTCAGACCGTAGCCATCCAGGGTCTCCAGCCAGCTTTTCAGCCGCAGTTTGGCCGATACGGAGCTGTCCGGCCCCGCCAGCAGCGCGATCTCCCGATGCCCCATCTCGTAGAGATATTTGACGCTGGCCCGGGTGCCGTCCGCCGGGTTAAACGAAACGTTAAACACGGAGCTGTAGGGATCAACATCGAGAAACAGGCAGACGATATCATCGTTGTCAGCGGCGATTTTCTGCGCCTGTTCGGTCTCCAGCGGCACGTTGATAATGACCTTATCCACCCGCTGAGACTTCAGCTCATTGATGGAATCCTGGATGCTTTGGTTGACGCTCTCATCGATCATCGAAATCAGGACCTGGTAACCTTCCAGATTGGCATAGCGTTTTACCGCCGCCGCTACCTGGGAGGGGGCATGCCAGGCCAGCGAAATCGTCACCAGCCCCACCGTCTGGCTCTCCTTCCCCACCAGCTGCTGCGCCAGCCGGTTGGGCACATAGCGTAGAGCCTCTATCGATTTCTCCACCTTGCGGCGCGTCGCTTCGGATACATTGGCAGATTTGTTGAGTACCCTGGACACGGTCTGGTAAGAGACACCCGCATGACGTGCGACGTCTTCCAGAGTAGCGCTTTTAGACTTCATGGTCCGGTTCCTTATGTTGTTATCCCATGATTGTAACAGGGGCCATTTGAAAAAACGCTCACCGCCACTTCTCACCGCAAAATTAGACCACAAAAAGTATTACGTTCACAACTTGGTTAATTGTGAATCACCTCACTCATCACAACAAAAACCAGCGTTATTATTTGCAGTTAGTCACACAATAATCATATCTCGTTTGCCTGAAGTTACATTTAGGCATTTTATGACATCAGTTATGTGAACGTAATACAAAACAATAAGAGGATAGAGATGAATACGACACTGCGCGCCCTTTCTACAGCATTAGCCGCTGCGCTAATCACCCCTTCCGCCTTTGCGGCTACCGCTGCGATCCCGACCGTTGATTTTCATGGCTATTTGCGCGCCGGGGTTGGGGTCTCCGGCGACGGTAGCGAAGCGGAATGGCAAAAGAACAAGCTGGGCCGGTTGGGGAACGAATCGGATACCTATGGCGAACTGGAATTGGGCTCCGAGGTCTACAAAAAAGATGATGTCAGTTTCTATCTCGACAGCATGGTCAGCATGGTCTCCGATGGCTCTAACGATAATGAAACCACGTTGAACGATGACGCGCAGTTCGGCTTACGTCAGCTGAATCTGCAGATCAAAGGGCTGATCCCGGGCGATCCGAATGCGGTGATCTGGGGCGGCAAACGTTACTATCAGCGTCACGATCTGCACATCATCGATACCAAATACTGGAACATTTCCGGCTCCGGGGCCGGGGTGGAAAACTACACCCTTGGCCCGGGCGCCGTCTCGCTGGCGTGGATCCGCGGCGATGCCAACGACGTTGACTATCGCGTCGATGGCGACAGCAACGTCAATATCAACTATATCGATTTACGCTATGCGGGATGGAAGCCGTGGTCCGGGTCGTGGACCGAATTCGGCATCGACTACGCCATGCCGAACACCACCAAAAAACAGGACAGCTACGGCGGGCTGTACGATGCCGAAAATGGCGTGATGCTAACCGGTGAAATCAGTCAGGATATGCTGGGCGGCTATAACAAAACCGTGCTGCAGTATGCCAACAAAGGGCTGGCGCAGAATATGGTCTCCCAGGGCGGCGGCTGGTACGATATGTGGAACTACGTGAATGACGCCACCGGCTATCGCGTGATTAACACCGGTCTGATCCCCATTACCGAGAAGTTCTCCATCAACCACGTTCTGACCTGGGGCTCGGCGGATGATATTACCGACTACACCGACAAAACGCGGATGCTGTCGCTGGTCGCCCGCGGGCAGTATCAGTTCACCGACTACGTGCGCCTGATTGGCGAAGTCGGCGGTTTCTATCAGAAAGACAGCTACAACAATGGCACCAGTTACAAACAGGCCGGTGAGAAATATACCATTGCGCTGGGCCTGGCGGACGGGCCGGACTTTATGTCACGTCCGGAATTACGTATTTTCGCGTCGTATCTGAATGATTCCGAAGATGGTAAACCATTTGAAGACCAGACGGCGAATAATACCTGGAATTTCGGCGTGCAGGTTGAAGCCTGGTGGTAATATCGCTCTGGTAAGAAAAATACGTTATTGATATCTCCAACGCTAAGGTCATTAATTACCCTCCGGTAATCATTATTGCCACTGCTGTCTTTGTCTTATTTTCGGGATAACCTATTTTCAGGTTATCCCATTTTATTTATTTCCGCGCGGCAAAATGGTCATCCAGCAATTGACGTAGCGCATCGGACTGCTTACCGAAAATAGCATGAACCTGCTGACCAAGAATAATGACGCCCAGCGCGCCCTGCTGCTGTAATGCGTCAGAGTCCACGGCCGCCAGATGACGAACCGTTACCCGCAGACGGGTAATACAGGCGTCCACTTGGGTAATATTCGCTTCACCGCCGAAGGCCTGAATCAGCGCCTCGATTTGCTGTTTTTCCGCTTCGCTTAACGGCTGTGCCGGACGCGCAGGCGAGAAATAGTGCAGGAAAGATTTTAAACTCACCATCATAAACTCCAGGGTAATAGATAAAAAAAAGCCTGCTCGGCAGAGCAGGCGTGGAGAAAAAAGGATTACGCGTGGCGACGGAGAATACGGCAATCCCATGCTGACAGGGTCAGCGGGTCCGACACCGCCGCGTCGGTCAGGCAATCCCGATACCCTGGCGGCAGGCCCAGGGTATGGCTTTGCGCGCTGTAGTTCTGCAGGAAGACAAATGTACTCTCACCGTCGGTGCGCGCGGTGGCCACCACTCCGGGCGGTAAATCCGCCGCGATCGCCCGCGGCAGCGCCAGCTCCTTGCTCAGGGCGGCAAAGAAGTCGCGCTGGAAGGCCAAATCGTTGCGGGAGGCCACATGCCAGGCTTTACCTTTCCCGAAGCCGTTCACCGTCACCGCTGGCCTTCCGGCATAAAAATCATCCCGGTAGGTGGCCAGCGTCTGCGCGCTTTCGGTATGGATCAGTTCACAGAGATGGCGCACCTGATAGGGGCCCTGAAGACCGCACTGATTCCCGGCCAGGCCCTGCACCAGATTAAACTCGCCGTCATTCAGACAATCGATCTCCTCCGCCCAGATGCCCAGAAGATTGCGCAGCGGGCCCGGGAAGCCGCCGAGATAGCAGAGATCGGACTCGTTGACGATGCCGGTCCAGTAGGTGGTCAGCAGATGGCCGCCGCTGGCGACGAACGCCTCCGCCCGCCCGGCAAAGCCGTCGCGCACCATGTATAACATCGGGGCAATCACCAGCCGGTACGGCGTTAAATCAGCGTCGGCGTCAATCACATCGACGGCGATGCCCTGCTCCCAGAACGGACGGTAGTGCTCATTGACCGTCTTCTCATACTCCATACCCAGATTGCGCGGCCCCTGGGCGTCATCAAGCGCCCAGCGGTTCTGCTGGTCGAAGATAATCGCCACTTTCGCCTCGGTGCGACACCCCCTCACCGCCGGCAGCTTGCTGAGGATCTCGCCGAGCTGGCTGACTTCACGGCCAATGCGGGTATCAATATGCCCAACGTGGTCGACCACCGCGCCGTGGAATTTCTCAACCGAACCACGGCTCTTGCGCCACTGGAAATACTGCACCGAGTCGGCGCCATGCGCCACCGCCTGCAGCGAAGAGAGAATATGCATCCCCGGTTTCTTCAGTTTGCTGGTCGGCTGCCAGTTGGTGGCGCCCGGCGTGGACTCCATCAGCACAAACGGCTGGCCGCCCTTCAGGCTGCGCATCATGTCGTGATACATCGCGGTATAACAGGCCAGCGCGGTTTCGTCTTTGTCGCGGTGCCACATCGGATAGCTGTCCCAGGAGATAAAGTCCAGCACCTCCGCCAGCTGCCAGTAGTCGTAATCGTAAAAATACTCCATAAAGTTGGTGGTCACCGGCAGGGCGGCATTCGCCGCCTTCAGCGGGGCGATTTCATGGCGGCAGAAATCGGTCACCTGGGCGGTATTAAAGCGATGCCAGTCCAGATTCAGGCCGTGGATCGACACCTCGCCCTGCGGCGCAGGCGATTCAATCTGCGACCAGTCGCTGTAGGTATGGCTCCAGAAAGTGCTCCACCAGGCCTGGTTGAGATTCTCCAGGGTCTGGTACCGCGCCTTCAGCCAGTCGCGAAAGCGAGTCTGGCAGCGCTCGCAATGACATTCGCCGCCATATTCATTGGAAATATGCCAGCCCAGCACCGCCGGATGCGCAGAATAGCGCTCCGCCAACAGAGTATTGATTTTAAGGGTCTTCTCACGATAAACCGGCGATGACATACAGTGGTTGTGACGGCCGCCGTGCAGGGCTGGCACCCGATCGCGCCCCACCCGCAGAACCTGCGGATAGCGCTGTGACATCCACGCCGGACGCGCGCCGCTCGGCGTGGCCAGAAAAACATGAATGCCGGCGGCATACAGTTTATCGAGGATAGTATCCAGCCAGGCGAAATCAAATACCCCTTCGCGCGGCTCAAGTTTCGCCCAGCTAAATATTCCCACCGACATCACATTACATTTTGCCTGCTGCATCATGGCAATGTCTTTATCAATAATATCGGGGTCATTCTCCCATTGTTCCGGGTTATAATCTGCGCCATGCAGCAGCGTATTAACCTTTGGATGTAAAGGTGCAAATTTATTCATAATAAACTTCCTGAAAAGAACGACAAAAAATTAATTAAATACTTTTACCGACGGCAATACTTTTCCCTGGCAATCAAATAGCGCCTGATTTTCACGCGCATTGCCCTCTTTCCATTCGTCATGGATATATTTCATCCCCGCCGGGGTGGCCCAGGTATTTCCCGGAACGGCAATCCACGTGGGCTCCCAGTAAAAAATCCCTTTGCCGCGCTGGTCGGGAACATCGATGACCGCCTGCATCAGATCGTGGATATAGCGATATTGTCCCTGCACGCTGGCGGGATATCCCCCGTCCTTTTCCTCTTTGGCCTGGAAACTATTTTCCGCGTTATCGCAATTGGCCAGGGTATAGGCATAGGCCGCCTCGACGACAATAACGTCTTTGTTATAGCGTTTGCTGATGTCATCCATATTGGCCTTCAGGGCGCTGATCGGCCCGTTCCAGTAGGTGTACATCGACAAACCGATCACGTCATACGGCACATGGCGTTTCTCTATTTCGTCAAACCACCAGCGGAAGGTATCGTTTTTGGTCCCTTCAGCCAGATGCAGCATGATTTTCACCTGCTCGCCGTTGTGCAGGTTCGCCTTCAGGCCATCAATGGCCGCGTTCAGCAGACCAGCCAGCCGGTCGAACTCTCCGCCCCCCTGCCCCCAGCTTTTCCCTTCCGGCCACAGCATACCGCCATTGATCTCATTGCCGATCTGCACCATATCCGGCAGGACGCCCGCCTGCTTAAAGCGGGCGATGGTATCCCGGGTATAGTCATGAATCGCCGTTTTCAGCTGCGGGTAATCCATCTTTTCCCAGGCCTTCGGTTTGAACTGCTTGCCGGGATCGGTCCAGAAATCGCTGTAATGAAAGTCGAGCAGCAGCTTCATTCCCTGGGCTTTCGCGCGTTTCGCCAGCGCCAGGGTCGTGGCCAGATCGTTATTCCCGCCGCCATAGCCCTCGCCGCTTGCCGATTGCGGATCCACCCACAGGCGGAGGCGAACATAGTTGACGCCGTTCTCTTTCAGAATGGCGATCGGATCCTTACGCTGGTTATTCTGGTCGTAGAAGGTCGCCCCGTGCTTTTCAGCATCCAGCAGCGTGGAGATATCCGCGCCTTTAATAAAGTCCGCCGGCATGCCCTGAAAGGCGCGGGTTTCAAGCGCGTCCGCCGCCAGCGAAGGGGGGGAAAAACTGCATGCCAGACAAACCGCAAGCCATGCGGGTGTAAATCTTTTCATGTGCTTATCCTTTAGTACTGCCCGAGGTCAGGCCGGAGACGAAGTATTTTTGTAACGCCAGATAGAGGATCGCGACCGGCACGGCAATCAGCACCGCCCCCGCCGCGTAGGTGGTGTAGCTGGCCCCCATTTTTTGCGCCACCAGGTTATACAGACCGATAGGCAGGGTGTATTTATCCGGGGTACGCAGGATGGTGCTGGAGAGGATGAAATCCCCCAGCGGGCCGGTGAAGGAGAACAGCGCCACCACCGCGAGGATCGGCCTCGACAACGGCATGATGATCTCGATAAAGATGCGAAAGCTGCTGGCGCCGTCCATGCGGGCGGACTCATCCAGATCTTTTGGGATCGCGTCGAGATACCCCTTCATCAGCCAGGTGTTCATCGGGATCATTCCCCCGACGTAGATCAGCACCAGCGCCAAATGGCTGTTAATCAGGCCAAGCAGTTGCGACAGCACAAAGATGGCAATCAGCGCGGAAAACTGCGGGATCATCTGCAGCAGCAGGAACAGCATCAGCCCGTTCTGCCGCCCTTTAAAGCGGAAGCGGGAGAAGGCGTAGGCGGTAAAGCTGACGCTAATCAGGGTCAGCACCATAGTCAGGAAGCTGATTTTCATCGAGTTCCAGTACCAGGTAAGGTAATTCACATTGCCATTGAACAGATCGGCATAGTGCTGGAACGACAGATTTTCCGGAATGATCGAGGTACTCAGCAGGCTATTGCCGGCGTTCAGCGACGCCCCGACGGTCCAGACCAGCGGATAGATAATCACCACCGAGACCAGGATAACCACCAGCCAGGTGAGAGAGAGTCGGATCCACTTTTCGCGTTTAATACTGGGTGATTGAGCCATGTTGCTTCCCTTACGCCATGTCGTCATTTTTGAAGGATTTGGTGGCGCGGAACTGCCACAGCGCCAGGCCGACGACGAAGATCGACAGCAGGATAGTGATGGTCGCCGCGATGGCGTACTGCGACGAGGACATCGTCAGCTTATAGATCCACGACACCAGAATATCCGTCCCGCCGGCGTTAGATCCCGCCACCGCAGGGCCGCCGTTGTTAAACAGATAAATGATGTTGAAATTATTAAAGTTGAAGGTGTACTGGGTGATGATGATCGGCGCGATCGCGTACAGCACCAGCGGCAAGGTGATGGTGCGCAGGCGGGTAAAGGCGCTGGCGCCGTCCATCGTCGCCGCTTCATACAGATCGTCCGGGATCGCCTGCAGCACGCCGGTGGTCATGGCAAAGACAAACGGGAAGCCAAGCCAGGTCTGCATCATGATCAGCGCAGTTTTGGTCCAGAACGGGTCGGTCAGCCATGCCTTTGGACTGATGCCGAAGAATGACAGGATCGCGTTGTTAATCACCCCGAAGGAGTCATTGAACATCCCGGCAAAGACGAGGATGGTGACAAACCCCGGCACCGCCCACGGCAAAATAAAGATAGTGCGGATCAGCGGCTTAAAGCGCAGATCTTTTTGGTTCACCAGAATCGCCAACAGCACGCCCACCGTACACTGCAGGGTGGTCGCCAGCAGCGTCCACACCACGGTCCACTGCAGCACATCCAGGAAGGTGGAGCGCCAGATGGAGAGGGTGAAAATATTGACGAAGTTTTTCAGGCCCACCCAGTCCACCAGCTTCGCCGGCGGCGTGTGGTACAGGTTATAGTTGGTGAAGGCGATGGCGAAACCAAACAGAATGGGAAAGATCACCACAAAGACCAGCAGAATAAAGCCTGGCGTGATCATCAGGTACGGGAAGCCGTCGCTCAGCAGCATCTGGTACTGCTTACGCACGCTGTTCAGCGCGCCCCCCTCATCGCGTTTTTTGCCGTTCAGCCACGCGTCCCGCAGCGAGAGAAAATAGATCAGCACGCCAAAAGCGACGATCAGCACGCTGATAATCCCCTCCGCTAACAGGAAGATAGAGTTATCCCGGGGCACCTCTTCACCCAGGGTATAGAGCCCCCACAGCCCCTCGCGCAGGAAGTCATAAAAAATACCCAGAAAGCTGCTCAACAACACCAGGAAGACCAGCCCCTTCAGCCACTGGCGATGATAAAACTGGCCGAAACCCGGCACGATTGCCAGCAGCAGGCCGCACCACGCATGGCGCCCGGGCCCGCGCGCGTCGCTATAATTTTCGCTGGAATGGATGCTCACACTCGACTCCTTCTACAAACGGGAGGTCCCCCTCCCGCTCGGTGACTTCACGTGACGGTAAATTACTGATTGCTGGCCTGCATCGCTTCGATCTGCATCTTGATCTGTTTCACCGCGTTATCGAGCGCGGCCTGCGGCGCCTGCTTGCCGGTGAGGCTCAGTTCAAGCGCGGCATTAGCCGGCCCCCACACTTCCCCCATCTCCGGAATGCCCGGCATGGCCATCGCCCGCGCCGACTGTACGGCGACGGCGCTGGCCTTTTCGTCATTTTTAATCACCGGGTCGTCAATCATCGCCTTCAGCGGCGGGATTTCGCCGGTGGCGACATAGCGGGCTTTTACATACTGCGGCTGGTTGATGAACTCGATAAACTGTTGCGCCAGCGCCTTGTCTTTACTCCAGGTCGATACCACGTAGCCCTTAACGCCGAGGAAGGAGCTCATCGGCTTGCCGTCCGGCAGGGTCGGCAGCGGCACCACGCCATAGTTGATACCGGCGGCTTCATACGGCTGGAAGGCCCAGGGGCCGTTGATCACCGCTGCCGCTTTTTTCTCGGTAAACAGCGAATCAATGGCGTTCAGCCCGTTATCGCCGAGGATCCCTGCAGGGAAAGCCTTCTCGGCATAGAATTTTTTCAGGAAGGTCACGGCTTCCACGGCGCCGGGAGTATTGAGCCCCACCTGCTGCGGGTTGAAACCGCCGCCGTCGTTCTTCGCGAAGATATAGCCGCCCATCGGGCCAATGGCTCCCCAGCTGTAGTAGATCTGATCAAACTTCGCCAGCAGGCCGTATTTGTTCTGCTCGCGCTGGGTCTTCGAGTAGTCCAGCCAGGCCTGCAGGCTGTCCAGCGGCTTGTCGATCAGGTCCTTGTTGTAGATAAGCACCAGGGTTTCCACCGCTTTCGGGATGCCGTACAGCGCGTTGTCCATGCGGAAGGCATTGATAGAGGCTGGCGTAAAGGCATCCTGTTTCGCCTGCTCGACGTTGAGCGGCGAGAGAAGCCCCTGAACGACGGCGCCGCCGAGCTGGTCATTCGGGATCACCAGCACGTCCGGCCCAATGCCCGCCGGGCCGTCGAGGCGCAGCTTTTCCAGCTGCTGGGCATAAGGCATCTCCTGCAGATTGACCTTCACGTTGTACTGCTTCTCAAAATCGCTGACCGCGGTTTTGATGCCAGTGGATTTTTTAATGTCTTCCCAAACGTTGAGCTGCCCGGCGGCCTGCGCCTGCAGGCTGGTAAGTTGCCCCGCCGCGAGGGTGGTAAGGATCAGTGCAGCAAGCGTGTTCTTTTTCATTATCAACCTCATGTGAAGGTATAACAATTTATTGGTTTTTATTTGAATTACGTCTGTCAGCTAGAAAAAAAAATCATTTCAAACTGCGTTGTTAGATAGAAAACAGACGCTGATTCGCTTTTGTTATACGCTACGCTTTGATTGGGGATAAAACTACCATAAGCTGCCAGTTGTGTGATCATCCTTGCAGAAATGAAACGCCGCTGTATGGCGCAAAAAACGCGGAAGTTATAGTCAGGACATGATTTTAGCGCTGTTGAATATCGTCACGCTGTTTTGTTACACGTAATACAAATTTAATCAACTCAGCGACACGCCAACGGCAAACAACGGCTACTCACTTCGGGGAATGTGGATGTCCAATATACGACTGAGGAATGTCACCAAAAGGTTCGGCAGCACGGTGACGCTGCACCAGGTCAATCTCGATATTGAAGATGGCGAGTTTGCGGTCTTCGTCGGCCCTTCCGGCTGTGGAAAATCGACGCTGTTACGTATGATTGCCGGGCTGGAAGAGGTTAGCGACGGGGAAGTGCTGATCGGCGATGAGGTGATGAACGATGTGGTCCCCGCCCGCCGCGGCGTGGCGATGGTTTTTCAGTCCTATGCGCTCTACCCGCACATGACGGTGGCGGAGAATATGGGCTACGGGCTGAAGGTGAATAAAGTGCCGAAAGCGGAGATCCGTCGCCAGGTGGAAATGGTGGCCAAAACGCTGCAGCTCTCTCACCTGCTGGACCGTAAACCGAAGCAGCTCTCCGGCGGCCAGCGGCAGCGCGTAGCCATAGGCCGCGCTATCGTGCGTAATCCCCGGGTGTTTATGTTCGATGAGCCGCTTTCTAACCTCGACGCGGAACTGCGCGTCGATATGCGCCTGCATATTGCCCGCCTGCACCAGGAGCTGAAGACCACCATGGTGTATGTCACGCACGATCAGGTGGAGGCGATGACTCTCGCTGATAAAATCGTGGTTATGAACTACGGAAAGGTTGAACAAATGGGTTCGCCGATGGCGCTGTACTACAATCCGGTCAACAAATTCGTCGCCGGTTTTATCGGCTCGCCAAAGATGAACTTTTTACCCGCCACCGTCAGCGACTGGCAGCCAGAGCGTTTAACGGTCACCCTCGCCCAGGATCATCAGCTCACCCTGAACGTTGCCACCCAACCGCTTAACCCCGGCGCCGCGGTAACGCTGGGGATCCGGCCAGAGCATCTCACGCCTGAAGTCTCCACCGGTACCGTGGTGGAGTTTCAATGTGAAGTGGTGGAACGTCTGGGCAACAATACCTACTTGTTCGGCCAGTGCTATGGTCACGATAACGTCAAGGTTCTGCTGCCCGGCGACGTCCATTTCCGCCCGTGGCAGAAGATTAATCTGGCCTTCGATGACCGCTTCTGCATGGTGTTTGATGAGAACGATCTGCGCATCAGCGCCGATATCACGGCGCCAGACGCGCATTAAGCCAACATATTGCTGTCATCTGCGCAGCGTATGCTGCGACTGAATGCCGGAATACATCCTGCCCGGCATTCACACCCTCATTTTTATTCTGCTGCATCGGAATCATCCTTCTCTCCCGGCATCGCAGGCTATTGTGATGCCGGTTTTTTTCCCCGCACAGCGCGATTTCTCCCACTGCGCCCGGTTTATCTTTCGCATATACTGATGACACCCGGCGAACGATAAGGACACAGGCATGAGGACCCGGCATCTGATGGCGCTGTTTACAGGGGTGCTGATACTGGCCATCATCCTGCCCATCTCGCTCAGCATCTGGCAGGCGGCGCGGCAGGCCAAAATGCAGTTCTATCGTGAACTGGATGATTATTCCAACCGCATCGTCGCCCGCACGCTGCAGGTCGCCGATCAGGCCCGGGAAGCGCTGCGGGAGGCCGATGCACATACAGCCTCGTCCTGTAGCCCTGAACATCTGCTCATGCTCCGCCGGATCGCCTATACCCACCGCTACGTTCAGGAAGTGCTCTGGCTGCAGGATTCCGTGCCGCAATGCTCCTCGCTGGAAGACCATAGCGTCGCGGTGACCTTCCCGCCACCGGACCACATTGCCTCCGACGGCTATCGCACCTGGCTGACCTCGATTAACGATCTTGGCCTCAATCACCAGATGACGGCCATGGCCAGCCAGCAGCATATGGTAATGATCGATCCCATCTCCTTCATTGATGTGGCGCCCGTCAGCGAGGAGAAGATCCATAGCATGCTGTTTGGTTTGGACCATCTGAAAATGGTGATCAGCAGCCAGCCGCTGCCGGCGAAGGCCTGGCAACGGATTAAAGACCCGCACCTGAATATGCTTAACCTGGATAATACGGTCTACCGGATCCAGCGCATTCCCGAGCTGGGATCCGGCATTGTGACCTGGTCATCCACCCTGCCCCTGCAGCAGCACATACGGCAGCAGTTGATCTTCTGGCTCCCGGCCGGCATCTTCACCAGCCTGCTTGCCACCTGGCTGCTGCTGCGCCTGCTGAGACACCTGCGTTCACCGCGTAACAGTATGCTGGACGCCCTCCATTCCCAGGCGATTCAGGTTCACTATCAGCCGATTATTTCATTGCAGGACGGGAAAATCGCCGGAGCCGAAGCGCTGGCGCGCTGGCAGCAACCCGACGGTACCTATTTATCGCCGGATATCTTTATTCCCCTGGCCGAGCAGACCGGACTGATCACCCAGCTGACGGAAGATATCGTCAGGAAAATTTTCGCCGATCTGGGCCCCTGGCTGAGGCAGCGGCCGGAAGTGCATATCTCCATCAACCTGTCGGTGGATGACTTACGCTCTCCCACCCTGCCCACGCTGTTACACGATCAGCTGCAGCACTGGGGGATCGCCGCCGAACAGATCATCCTTGAGATCACCGAGCGCGGGTTTGTCGACCCGGAGACCACCATGCCGGTGATCGCTCACTACCGTCAGGCTGGCCATCGGATCTCGATTGACGATTTCGGTACCGGCTACTCCAGTCTGAGCTATCTGCAGAAGCTGGACGTCGACACGCTGAAAATCGATAAATCCTTTGTCGATACCCTCGAGTACCGGCCGCTGACGCCGCACATTATTGAAATGGCCAAGGCGCTCAATCTGACCACCGTCGCCGAAGGGGTGGAAACCGAAAGCCAGCGCGACTGGCTGCGACAGCATGGCGTTCAGTACGCCCAGGGGTGGCTGTACAGCAAAGCGCTGCCAAAAGAGTCATTTATTCAGTGGGCGGAAGATAATCTCCATGCGCATTAAGCGGCAGGCAGCCTGCGCAGAAGGTCAGCGGGCGCGGCCTCTTCGCCGCCCTCTGCCGGAGGCTACTTCAGATAGGATTTAATCACCTGCATCACCGTCTCCAGATCCGCTTCACGCTGCGTCTCATCTGGCTCTTTCACCACATGGTCGGTCAGATGCCCCTGGATAACCTGCAGCATCATGCCATTGACCGCGCCGCGGATCGCCGCCAGCTGCTGTAGCACCTCAGCGCACTCATGCTCGCGATTAAGCATTTTCTCTAATGCGGTACTCTGCCCCTGAATTTTCTTCAGCCGGGTCAGTAACTTCTTTTTGTCTCTCACTGTGTGTGACATTGCGCGATCCACCGTTTTATTCTGCCGTCATTGCCCGACCTTCGACGCCGGCAACGCCTGCCAGCATAGCATGATCCCTTTTATCAGCCTCTTTTTCTACTGGGGAGTAGTATTTTACTACTGGGGGGGAGTAGCATAGAGCCACTTTTGGCAAGGATCCCGATATGAACGATTTCACTTCCCTTCTGCAGCAGGGCAATGCCTGGCTGTTTATTCCCAGCGCGATACTGCTCGGCGCGCTGCACGGCCTTGAACCCGGCCACTCAAAAACGATGATGGCCGCCTTTATCGTGGCGGTACGGGGAACCTTAAAGCAGGCGGTTCTGTTGGGGCTGGCGGCGACGGTCTCGCATACCGCGGTGGTCTGGCTGATCGCCATGGCCGGCCTGTGGTTTGGCCGCGGCTGGAACGCCCAGACTTCTGAGCCCTGGTTTCAGCTGATCTCGGGGGTTGTCATTGTGTTGATTGCCTGCTGGATGCTCTGGCGCACCTGGCGCGAATCGCGGCCCCACGCCCACCCCCATCATCATCAGCACGGGCACGACCATGACCATCACCATGACCATCATCATCATGAACATCATGACCACCATCATTCTCACTCCCCTGGCGCGCCGCTGGTGGCGGAGGAGTGGCAGGACGCGCATCAGCGGGCCCATGCTCAGGAGATTAACCGGCGCTTCGATGGCCGCCAGGTGACGACCGGGCAGATTGTGATGTTTGGCCTGACCGGCGGGCTGATCCCCTGCCCGGCGTCCATTACCGTGCTGCTTATCTGTTTACAGCTGAAGAAATTCTCGCTGGGCGCCACGCTGGTACTCGGCTTTAGCGTCGGTCTGGCGCTGACGCTGGTGGCTTCCGGGGCTATCGCCGCCCTGAGCATGAAACATGCCACCCGCCGCTGGCCGTGGCTTAACGACATCTCGCGCAAAGCGCCCTGGATCTCAGGCTTACTGATTATTGTGGTGGGGATCTACATGATGCTTCATGGCCTGAGTGGCCTGTAAACCACAATGCGCCCTCTTCTTGACGACGAGGGCGCGGGTTCCCTTCAGGAGACGCTCTCCCGGGGAGTGCTGACCGCCCGGCGGCGGACGGGCTGGCTGAACCACGGCAGGCACAGCTGGATCAGCGGCCCAATCGACAGCGCGTAAATGACGGTTCCGACGCCAAACTTGCCCCCCAGCAGACAGCCAATCAGCAGTACGGAGAGCTCGATCGCCGTACGGATACCGCGCAATGACCAGCCGGTACGAGCGTGCAGGCCGGTCATCAGGCCATCGCGCGGTCCCGGGCCAAAGCCCGCGCCAATGTACATCCCGGTGGCGATAGCGTTCATCACAATCGCCACCACCAGCAGCGCACTGCGCGCCACCAGCGACTCCAGCGGAGGCAGGACGGCCAGCGTGGCGTCCGCCGCCAGCCCCAGCACGATAACATTACTCACCGTGCCGAGCCCCGGCATCTGCCGAATCGGGATCCATAGCAGCAGCACCGCGGCGCCGGTCAGGATAATCACGGTCCCGAAACTGATCCCCAGCTGTTTAGCCACCCCAAGATGAAAAACGTCCCACGGATCGGCGCCGAGATTAGCATGCACGAAGAGCGCCGTGGACACGCCGTAGAGCACCAGACCGATATATAACTGCAGCAGGCGACGAAGCATATTTTTTCCTCAACATCATTGCGAATGCCCTCATCATCAGCAAAAATGGACTGATAATTAATGGCCAGTTTTGGAAAAGTGGATCGCTATGTCAGCCCGACGCTTTGGAACACAGTCCCTGGTACGCCTGCTTGGCAACTGGCAGGAGTCCAGTTCCCGCACACCGCTATGGCGCCAGCTGGCGGAAGCGCTCCGCCTGCTGATCCTCGATGGCCGTCTGACGCTACAGACGCGCCTGCCCGGCGAGCGCGAGCTGGCGGCGGCCCTCAACGTCAGCCGGACGACCATCGCCAGCGCCCTCGGTCAGCTGCGGGAGGAGGGGTTTCTCCATAGCCGCCAGGGGAGCGGGTCGCGCATTGTCCTGCCGGAACGCCCTGCCGATCTGCCGCCGCCCTCTGCGACCCCCTCGACGATCAATCTCTCTACCGCTGCCCTCAGCGCCGGTCCGGAGCTCCATCAGGCCTTCCAGCACGCCATGACCCTGCTGCCGCCCTATCTCACCCAGACCGGCTACGATCAGCAGGGGCTCCCGGTGCTGCGGGAAGCGATTGCCCGGCGCTACAGCGAACGTGGCCTGCCGACGCGGCCCGATGAAGTGATGGTGGTCAACGGCGCGCTCAGCGCCTTCGCGCTGATCCTGCGTCTGTTCACCGGCCCCGGTGACCGGGTGGTCATTGACGCCCCGACCTATCCAATGGCCATCAGCGCCATTCAGGGCGCCTCCTGCCGGCCCGTCGGGGTCGCACTCCCCCAGCAGGGATGGGACTGTGATGGATTAGCGGCGACCATTGCGCAGACCGCGCCGCGTGTGGCATGGCTGATGCCGGATTTTCACAACCCTACCGGGCGCTGTATGGATGCCCCTACCCGCCAGCGGGTCGCGGACATCGCGGCCAGGACGCGAACAACGCTGGTGATCGATGAGACCATGGTCGACCTCTGGTATAACGCCCCGCCCCCGCCGCCGCTGGCCTGCTTTAATCCCGACGCCGCGGTGATCACTATCGGTTCGGCCGGGAAAAGTTTCTGGGGGGGACTGCGCATCGGCTGGGTCCGCGCCAGCGCGCGAACGATCGCCTCGCTGATTCAGGCCCGCGACTCTCTGGACCTGGGTACGCCGCTGCTGGAGCAGTTGGCCTGCAGCTGGCTGCTGGCAAACGCCGCCACACTGCTGCCGCCGCGACGGGAGATGCTGCAGGCGCGCCGGGACATGTGCGAAGTGCTGATGAAAGAGTATTTTCCCCGCTGGCGCTTTACGCCACCGGAAGGCGGACTCTCTTTTTGGGTGGAACTCCCTGACATGCTGGCCACCCTGTTCTCTGCGCGGGCGGAAAGCCAGGGGATCCATATCGGCACCGGGACGCGGTTTGGTCTGGAGGGCGCGTTCGATCGCTATTTACGTCTGCCGTTTACCTTGCCGGACGAAGCATTACGCCAGGCCTTCTCCACGCTACAACCATTGTGGCATAGCCTTGCAGAACAGCGGGAAAATACGCGTTTGCGGAAAATAATATAAGAAAATATCGACGGGCTGGCTTCAGCCCGTCAAAAGTCCGTCATCCATGAGGTATATGAGATGTTTTTATAAAATTGCCTGAGTATCCTGTCATCTGGTTATGGCAACCCGGTGACGGAAATAAGGCAATTTCATTAATGCTGGCGCGGAATAGGAAACCCTTTCAGGGAAATAATAAAGCCATCTTCATCTTTTTTAATTTTAGCGCCGGTGTCACACCAGTCGGATGCAATGCGAAAGAACTCATCACTACCGATATTCCAGTTCAGGCGAACGTGTTTTACGTATCCTGAGCGCAACATATCGCAGGCTTCGCTATAGTTGCTGGCTGTAGAGAATTGTTGTTTCATTTTTTCTTCTTCAGAAGTTTTCTTAATGCTTTGATTTCTTTAGGGGTTAATGGCGTCGCCTCCTCTTCGGTATGCTGGCTGTCAATGTCCTCTTCCGTCACCCCCGCCTCACCTGCTGATGCCTCCAGCTGAAAAGCCAGCTGCAGCAGCTTTTCCGTTGCCGTACCCAGGTTCTCGTTATTCACTTCCGCATAATGACGCAACTTCTCTTTTAACTCAGCGTCAATTTTTACATTCAAAACCACTGTGGTCATAGCTACGCTTCCCGTGCAATAAAATCATCATAATTAATACACGAAGTTAACATGCTGATCCAGAAATATATTTTATAGCATGGATCTGGCAACAAATTCCCAGTAATAAGATGCTCTTTATTTATGACACGAAAATGACATTAATATTGCAGTAGCATTTCAGATTTATGACAAGTCAATATTATGGAATAAAAACGGGTTGTTTTAGCAACAAAAAATAATATGTGATCTGTATCAGGTATTAAATATAGCAGGAATACAGACCGGGAAAATATAAGGGATATATCATGAGGGCGAGATGGGTGGGGGCCCTGCCAGCTACATCCCGGCACACACGTCGTCTGCTCTGGCTGCTTCCTTCCGGACCTGACCTGGTAAACAGAGTAGCGTTGCGGGAGAACCAACAGAGCCCCCATTGAGAGCGTTGTTACCCAACGCGCTGGCGCATTATCCCTGCTGACCTGGTGAATTGCAAGCGCGCCCCGACTGCCTGCTGGTTTATTGCGCAATAACGCGAATAAAACCAGTCACTCACGCTCAATCTGTGAGAGTGAGAGCGTGCGCTCAGCACACTGCCGGGATATCCACCATACTTATCCACCTTATGTTCTCTTTTATCATCAGCGCATTGTCTCTACGGTAATCGAATGACTGACTCATCACCACAGACCATCACTCTGCCTTTGCCCGCCATTGAAGGGATGACCATCGCCTTTCAGGGGGTGAATTATCTGCGCCCTGAAAAAATGCTCGACTTCGTGACTATCAGTCAGGCGCCGGTGCGGGCGGTCACGCCGCTGGCGCTGCTCTATTCCACCGTCGGCGTGCTGCGTCAGGTGGAACTGCGCAAGCTACCGGTCTACATCAGCGGTCGGGTGGTCTACCCCATCTCGTCGCTGACCATGCCGGGCCTGCGCGCGAAGCTGATCATCAACGCCACCTCGCAGCGGTTAAAATTCCTGGAGAGCCTCATCGCCAGTTCACCTTCCGACAATGTCCATGGCATGCAGATCCTCGGCCTGGCCCTGACGTTCACCGTCGAACAGCCCGCCTGATATGCAGGCTGTACAGCCTGCAGATCAGCGCTTATGCTGGCGTTTTTCGGGTAACAGGACTGAATATGGATCCGCTCGATACATTTCCCCAACGTGTCTGGCACATTGTGGCGTCAATACCGGAAGGGTATGTCACGACCTATGGCGATGTCGCCAGGCTGGCCGGTTCTCCGCGCGCGGCGCGCCAGGTGGGCGGTGTGCTGAAGCGTCTGCCGGAAGGGTCCACTCTGCCCTGGCATCGGGTGGTCAATCGCCATGGCGATATCTCCCTCACCGGCCCCGATCTGCAGCGGCAGCGTCAGGCATTGCTGGCCGAAGGGGTACAGGTCTCCGGCAGCGGCCATATCGATCTCCAGCACTATCGCTGGGTTTACTGAAGACAAAAAAAGCCCCCATCCGGGGGCTCATCGAGCTTACTGTGCGACAGGTACGGCGGTCTGCTGAACCGGAACCAGCGTCAGGTCGGCATGGGTGCCCCCCTGATTGATCACCGTCTGCACGGTATCGGTAATGAACATCAGCTGGCCATTAACCGTAATCGCTGCACTCAACAGAATGCGGGCGTTCGGTTGAATATCTGCCGGGTTGTAAGGCAGGGCAAAGTTAAATGGCGCCTGCTTGCCTTCGGTACGCACCGCTTTTTGCGACAATACGCGGGCTGGCGCATCTGCCAGAGAAGCATCCGACAGGGTCACCGTCAGCACCGCATCCGGCGGTAATGCGATTCTCTGGCGGATATTAATCGTCCCCGTGACGCTCGGCTGCTGCTGCGCCACGCTCAGCGTCGCAATACCGTAAGGGTCGGGTGCGGCTGCCTGAGCGGAAGAACTGGTGGAGTGGTGATTAGCACAGGCGGTCAGCGTCGCGGCGACGGCTAAGGCACTAAACATATAGGCAAATTTCATGATGTTCTCCTTATCATCCCTTTATACCCAGGAGGATGTTCCGCCGCTTCGCCGGCAGGAACTTTCGTGTCGTCAATAAGTGTGGCACAGATCTCAGATTTCTTCCTGTTGACCGGTTGTTATTCAGATTATTACACCCATCGGACCACTTGCGATTCCAGGTTATACTTTGCCACATTACGCGCACGGCGCCGCCATTGTTAATTGAGGATAAGTATGAGTCAGGCACTCTCTAACCTGCTGGCATTATTAGATCTGGAAAAAATTGAGGAAGGGTTGTTCCGTGGACAGAGCGAAGACCTGGGATTGCGCCAGGTTTTTGGCGGCCAGGTGGTGGGCCAGGCGCTGTATGCCGCAAAAGAGACCGTGCCCGTTGAACGTCTGGTGCATTCGTTTCACAGCTACTTTCTGCGCCCCGGCGACAGTCAAAAACCGATCGTCTACGATGTGGAGGTCCTGCGCGACGGCAACAGCTTTAGCGCCCGCCGGGTCGCCGCTATCCAGAACGGGAAGCCGATCTTCTATATGACCGCCTCCTTCCAGGCGCCAGAGCACGGCTATGAGCATCAGAAAGCGATGCCGGACGCCCCCTCCCCTGACGGACTGCCTTCGGAAACCGACATCGCCCGCAAGCTGGCGCATCTCCTGCCGCCGCAGGTGAAAGACAAATTCCTCTGCGATAAGCCGCTGGAGATCCGCCCGGTGGAATTTCATAACCCGATGAAAGGCCATATCGCCGAGCCGGCGCGCCAGGTCTGGCTGCGCGCCAACGGCGCCGTTCCCGACGATCTGCGCATTCATCAGTATCTGCTGGGCTATGCCTCGGACTTTAACTTCCTGCCGGTGGCGCTGCAGCCGCACGGCGTTGGTTTCCTTGAGCCCGGCATGCAGGTCGCCACCATCGACCACTCAATGTGGTTCCATCGGCCGTTTAATATCAATGAGTGGCTGCTGTACAGCGTTGAAAGCACCTCGGCCTCCAGCGCCCGCGGCTTCGTTCGCGGCGAGTTTTACACGCAGGATGGCACGCTGGTTGCCTCAACGGTCCAGGAAGGGGTAATGCGCAACCGCAACGCATAAAAAAAGCCTCCCTGACGGGAGGCTTTTTGCTACATGGAGAAGGGTTTTCTGTCAGGCGTTGTAGGCGTTTTCGCCATGGCTGTTGACGTCCAGCCCTTCGCGCTCCTGCTCTTCCGGTACGCGCAGCCCTACGGTCATATCCGCCACTTTGTAGCCGATGAAAGCGACGACGCCGGACCAGACCACGGTAATGCCGATACTTTCCAGCTGCACCAGCAGCTGATGGCCCATGGTGACGCCTTCCGCATAACCGACGCCGCCCAGAGAAGTCGCCGCGAAGATACCGGTCAGGATACAGCCGACGATGCCGCAGACGCCGTGGACGCCGAAGACGTCGCAAGGGTCATCCACACGCAGCCAGCGTTTCAGCGCAGTCACGCCCCAGATACCCGCCAGGCCAGAGGCGATACCGACGATCAGCGCGCCGCCGACACCGATATAACCACACGCCGGCGTAACGCCAACCAGACCGGCAATTGCCCCGGAGCAGGCGCCCAGCAGTGAAGGTTTGCCGCGCAGAGCCCATTCGCCAAAGGTCCACGCCAGGATAGCCGCGGCGGTCGCCACGACGGTGTTAACGAACGCCAGGGCCGCGATTTCATTCGCTGCGCTGGCAGAGCCGGCGTTGAAGCCGAACCAGCCCACATAGAGGATAGCGGTGCCGGTGAACACCATCGGCAGGTTATGCGGTTTGAACGCTTCTTTGCCGAAGCCCACGCGTTTGCCCATCATATAGGCGCCCACCAGCCCGGCGACCGCGGCGTTGATGTGCACAACGGTGCCGCCGGCGAAATCCAGCGCGCCATGGGTCGCCAGCAGACCGCCGCCCCAGACCATATGCGCAATCGGCACGTAGGAGAGCGTCATCCACACCACCACGAAAATCAGCACCGCGGAGAAACGGATACGTTCAGCCAGCGCGCCGACGATCAGCCCGACGGTGATGCAGGCGAACGAGCCCTGGAAGGCGACGTGGATATACTGATAGAAGGTGCCCATCAGCGCTTTCAGTTCAATATTTTTCAGCATTACCCAGTCAAAGCTGCCGAAGAAGCTGCCGCCTGTGCCGAAGGCCAGGGTATAGCCATAAATGACCCACAGTACGCAGACGAGGCCAAAGGTGACAATCACCTGCGTCAACATGGAAAGAACGTTCTTACCGCGGATCAGCCCGCCGTAAAACAGCGCAATCCCCGGGATAGTCATAAACAGAACCAGCGCGGTGCAAATCATCATAAACGCATTATCGGCTTTGTCCGCCACCGCAGGCGCGGCCATCGCCAGCCCCGGAAGAAGGGCTAACGCCCCCAGACCCGATTTCATTGTTGCCATTTTCATTGTTTCGTTCCCCATCACTGTGTGGTCTGGAAATTACAGTGCCGCTTCGTCAGCTTCGCCGGTACGGATGCGAATGACGCGCTGCAATTCAGCGACAAAAATTTTGCCGTCGCCAATTTTTCCGGTGTAAGCCGCTTTGCTGATGACATCGATAACTTCATCCAGCTGATCGTCGGCGATCGCCACATCAATCTTCACTTTTGGCAGAAAGTTGACGCTATACTCGGCGCCGCGGTAGAGCTCCGCATGACCTTTCTGACGGCCAAATCCTTTGACTTCAGTGACCGTCAGGCCCTGAATGCCGATGGAAGACAAGGCTTCACGCACGTCTTCCAGTTTGAATGGTTTGATTACCACGGTAACCAGCTTCATAAGTCCCCTCCAGTCAGTATTCGGTAATGGCCGCAGCTAACACGATGGATATAAAGCAAGGGCTATGCCAGAAATGAAAAAAGGCCGCTGAGCGGCCCTTTGATGGCAAAAAACAGGCGAGAGGTCAGGCATTAGCCTGCGTAAAGGCGTTTAACGGGCAAAAATGCACCACGGCGGTGCATTTGATGTAACGTTTTTGCACCACGACAGGCCGACCCGCCTTCGCTGCCTGCTGGTGGTGCATCAGGCGCTGAGCGACTCTTCTCTGGCGCTGGCCGCCAGCTCTTCACCAGCCAGCTGTAGCTGATACATCTGCCAGTAGCGGCCTTTCGCCGCCAGCAGCTGCTGATGGTTGCCCCGCTCGACGGCCTGACCGCGATGCAGGACCAGAATGGTATCCGCCTCAACGATGGTCGACAGACGATGGGCGATAACCACCAGGGTGGTATGCTGGCGAACCTTCGCCAGCGCCTGCTGGATCGCCTGCTCGGTGCCGGAGTCGATGTTCGCCGTCGCCTCATCCAGAATCAGAACCTGCGGGGTCTCCACCAGCACGCGCGCCAGCGCCAGCAGCTGCTTCTGTCCGACGGAGAGATTATTGCCCTGCTCGCCCAGCTGGGTGTACAGGCCGTCGCGCATGCTGCGCGCCACCGCCGCCAGCTGCACCGCCTCCAGCGCTTCCCAGACCTGTGTTTCGCTGATGTCCCGGCCCAGCGCGACGTTGGCGTAGAAGGTATCCGCCAGCACCACCGGATCCTGTTGCACCATCGCGATGCCCCGACGCAACGCGCTGTGGCTGAGAGAAGAGAGCGGCCGGCCATCGATGCGGATCTCCCCGTGGGTTAACGGGTAATAGCCCATCATCAGACTGGCGAGGGTACTCTTCCCACTGCCGGTATGCCCGACCAGCGCCACAAAACTGCGGGAAGGTATATCCAGCGTGATATCCTGGAGGACCAGACGATCCCCGCGGTAGGCAAAGGAGAGATGGTCGATTTCCACCCGACCGCTGCTCAGCGGCGCGTCATCGGCGCCCCACGCCTGGCGCGGACGGTCCATCAGTTCGAAAACGCGTTCGCCGGCGACCACCGCCTGCTGCAGCATCGACTGCTGGGTGGTCAGCTCAATGAGCGGCTCGTTGAGGCGTCCGAGATAGCTGATAAACGCGTACAGCACCCCGACCTCAATCGTGCCCGCCGCGCTAAAGCCGAACAGCATCAGCAGCCCGCACAGCACCAGCGAGGAAAAGAGGCTCAGCAGCGGACGCAGCAGAAAACCGTCCAGGCGCAGCGTCTGCATCCGCGCCAGGTAGTGGGCGTAGCTGGCCTCGCGCATCCGTTCGCCAAAACGCGCCTGCTGGCGGAACTGCTGGATGACCCCCATGCCGTTGATCACTTCGTTAAAGCCATCGTTGATGTCGGCAAGCCAGGCGCGCACCCGGCGCACGATCGGCGTGCTATAGCGCTGATAAATGATCATCACGATCAGCACCGCCGGGAAAATCGCGATCGCCACCAGCGCCATCCGCCAGTCGAGGCTAAACATCGCCACCAGCATCGCGCCGATCAGCGCCGCGCTGCGCAGCACCGTTGCCACTACCGTCACATACAGGTCACGAATGACTTCGGTATCGTTGGTCACGCGTGAGATCAGCTGCCCGACCGGCTGAGTATCAAACTCGCTGAGCGGCTGATGCAGGGCGGCATCCATCACATCGCTGCGTAACTGCTGGACCACGCCGACCGCGGCGCGGTTAAACAGCAGCGACTGGTTATAATGCAGTAGCGCCGCCAGCAGCTGCAGACCGATATAGGCTGCCGCCAGGCCTGCCACCAGCTTCAGCGGCAGAGTCTGTTTCGCCACCATATTGTCAATGAAATAGCTGATAAGCAGCGGGCCGCTCACCTCCGCCGCCGCCGCGATCCACATCATCGCCACCGCGATGGCCAGCGGCTTACGCCACGGTGAACCATAGGCCAGCAGGCGTTTAAGCGTCGGCCAGAGTTCGGTAAAGCTACGCATCCAGGGCCTCCTCTTGCTCCTGGGGAACCTCGTCGAGCGCGGCTTCCAGCTGCTGATACCGATACATGTCGCGGTACCAGCCGGGCTGCACCGCCAGCGCCTCATGGCGGCCGCGCTGGGCGACATGCCCATGCTGCAGCACCAGGATTTCGCTGGCCTCAGTCAGCGCCGACAGGCGGTGGGCGCTGATGATCACCGTCCGCCCCTCTCCCCACTGGCGCAGGTTATGCAGGATCTGGTGTTCGGTGCGGCCATCCACCGCGGATAAAGCATCATCAAGGATCAGAATTTCGGCCTCCAGCAGCAGGGCGCGGGCAATCGAGATGCGCTGTTTCTGGCCGCCGGAGAGCATCACGCCGCGCTCGCCCACTTCGGTATCGTACCCCTGGGGCAGACGCAGAATGTCGTCATGCACGCTGGCCAGCCGCGCCACCCGCTCAATCTGTTCCGGCGTCGCGTCCGGTTTTCCCAGCGCGATATTATTGGCGACGGTATCGGAGAATAAAAACGGCGTCTGATTGACCACCGCCAGCCGCTCGCGCCAGCTGTCGAGCTGCAGACGCGGTAGCGGCAGATCGTGAAAGCGGATCTCGCCGCTGGTGACGTCAAAATGGCGCTGCAGCAGGGCCAGAATGGTGCTTTTGCCAGCGCCCGTCGGCCCGCAGATGCCCAGCATTTGCCCCGGCTGCAGGGTAAAATTAACCTGTTCCAGCGAAGGTTTGCTCGCCTGCGGATAGATGAAATCGCGGATAGCGACCTGCAGGACGCCGCGGCCAGCCGGTACCGTCTCGGTCCCGTCGTCCACCGCCGGCGCCTCTTCGAGCATGGTGCGAATACGACCATAGGCCGCGCTACCGCGCTCCACGATGTTAAACATCCACGCCAGCGCCAGCATCGGCCAGATCATCAGACCAAGGTACATCACAAAGCTGGTGAGCTGACCCAGCGTCAGGCTACCGTGGATCACCATCCAGCTGCCGCCGCCGATGGCCAGCAGATTCGCCGCCCCGATGGCGATATAGATAGTAGGGTCGAAGCGAGCGTCAATGCGCGCCACGCGCATATTTTTCGCTCCGGTATCGGCCGCATCGGCGGCAAACTGCGCCGACTGGCGATCCTCCAGCCCGAACGCCTTAATCATGCGGATGCTGGTCAGACTCTCCTGCGTGCGATCGTTGAGGCTGGAAAAGGCCGCCTGGGCAACGCGAAAACGTTCGTGAAGGGCATCGCCGTTGCGTTTGATCGCCAGGGCCATCAGCGGCATCGGCAGCAGCGCCAGCAGGGTGAGCTGCCAGCTAATCTGCGTCGACATCACAATCAACACCGCACAGCCCATCACCAGGGAATCCACCAGGGTTAACACCCCTTCACCGGCGGCAAACACCACCCGGTCCACGTCGTTGGTGGCGCGGGCGATCAGATCCCCGGTGCGATGGCGCAAATAGAACGCCGGATGCTGGCGGCTCAGCTGCCGGTAAAAGTCTTCCCGCAGTTCAACCGCCAGCTGGTAAGAGGCGCCGAACAGCAGCACGCGCCAGACATAGCGCAGCAGGTAAACCATCACCGCGATCAGCACCAGCGCGCCGATCCACATCCACACCTTCTCCGCGGTGTAATGTTGTTGCGTCACGCCGTCGACCACAATGCCCACCACCTTCGGCGGAACAAGCTGCAGGACGGCAATAATGGCCAGCAGGGCAATGGCGCCAAGATAGCGGCGCCACTCCCGGCGGAAATACCAGCTGAGTTGTGCAAATAATCGCAAGCAGTAAGATCCTGATTTTGTTATGGGTTACGGCGCAATACCGTTATTCGACAGGCAAGGCGGTGGTGTATTTTATCTGTTCCATGGCAAAACTCGAAGTGACATCCGACAGCCCCGGCACGCTGTTCACCAAACGTTTATAAAAGTCGTCATAGCGCTTCATATCGGCCACCTGCACCCGCAGCAGATAGTCATACTCCCCCGCCATCCGCCAGAAGCCGAGCACTTCAGCCATCTGCGTCACTTCGCTCACAAAATGGCAATACCAGTCGCTGCTGTGATGTTGGGTCTTGATCAGGACAAACGCCGTCAGCCCCAGCCCCACCTTTTCCGCATCCAGTAAGGCGACGCGCCCGCGGAGAATACCGTCATCCTCGAGTCGTTTCAGGCGTTTCCAGCAAGGGGTCGTGGTCAGATTAACGGCATCAGCCAGCGCCTGCAAAGAGAGGGTGCAATCTTCCTGCAGCAGCGCCAGCAGCTTACGGTCAATTTTATCTAACATAAGGCCACCAGAGAGAATAATTTACTCCCGCAATTGTAATTGAAAGGCTAAATAGCAACAATTTTTCCCGCACAATCCGCTAAGCTGGGCACAAAATGACAAACAGGAATCCGAGATGAATAGCGCCTGGGTAAAACACGCCATTAGTGAAATTAACGCCGACTATCAGCGTTCCGCCGATACACACCTGATTCGCCTGGCGCTGCCTGGTTTTCCCGGGATCCCGATTTATCTGAAGGATGAAAGTACGCATCCGACCGGTAGCCTCAAACATCGTCTGGCGCGGTCGCTGTTTCTCTATGGCCTGTGCAACGGCTGGATCAAAGAAGGCACCACGATTATCGAATCGTCTTCGGGTTCGACCGCGGTTTCTGAAGCCTATTTCGCCCGCCTGCTGGGGCTGCCGTTTATCGCCGTGATGCCCTCCTGCACCGCCAGACGCAAAATCGAACAGATCGAGTTCTACGGCGGACGCTGCCATTTTGTGCAGAACGCCTGCGAAATCTACGCGGCTTCCGAAACGCTGGCGCGCGAGTTGAACGGTCACTATATGGATCAGTTTACCTTCGCCGAGCGGGCCACCGACTGGCGCGGCAATAACAATATCGCCGACAGTATTTTCCGCCAGATGAGCCATGAGCCGCACCCGCAGCCATCGTGGATCGTGATGAGCGCCGGCACCGGCGGCACCTCAGCGACCATTGGCCGCTATATTCGCAGCCAGGGCTACGAGACGCAGCTGATGGTTGTCGACCCGCAAAATTCGGTGTTCCTCGATTACTGGCAGACTCGCGACGCCAGCCTGCGCAGCCCGGTCGGCAGCAAAATTGAAGGCATTGGCCGCCCGCGCGTCGAACCATCGTTTATACCCGACGTTGTCGATGAGATGCTGCGCGTGCCGGATGCGGCGAGCGTGGCCACTGCTTTGTGGCTGGAAACGCAGCTTGGACGGAAAGTCGGCGCCTCGACCGGAACCAATATGTGGGGGGTGCTGCAGCTGGCCGCGCGGATGCGCGAGGAAGGACGCACGGGTTCCCTCGTGACCCTGCTGTGCGACAGCGGCGAGCGTTATCTGGAAAGCTATTACAACCCACAGTGGGTGGCGGCCAACATCGGCGATATCGCCCCCTGGCAGGCGGAGCTCGCCCGGCTGGTCGGCAGAACATAAAAAAAGCCAGATAGAATGCTATCTGGCTTGCTGGAAGGGTCTCTCTATTCGGGGGAATAAGGAAGATCAGGATTATCCAGCCAATGCGTTAAAAAATGGGAGACCGCCTGATGCCGGCAGTCGCCGATAACCGGGAGATGCGGCAGCTCGGCTTTCAGCTGCGGCATCGCGTTGCCCATGATGAACCCCCGCCCGACGCTGCGAAGCATCTCGCGATCGTTCATCGCATCGCCGAAGGCCATGCACTCCTGTAGGGTGAGGCCCAGGTGCTGGCTCAGCCTCGCCAGCGCCGCGCCTTTATTGCAGCCAACCGGCAGCACTTCCAGACAGTCCATCGCCGAGAAGCAGAGAAACGCGCGCTGGCCCAGCGCCTCATTCAGTTGGATCCGCAGGCGGCGCAGATCGTCATGATCGCCGCAGAAGCAGATCTTGGTGACATGATGCGCCGACATACGTTTCGGATCGCACAGTTGATAGCGAAACCCGCTAAAGACATGCGCCTTCAGCAGCTCAGGCCTTGCCTGGCCGGTGAACCAACCGCCGTCATTAAACACGTGCATGCTGGCCCGGGTATCCCATCGACTATGCAGCACTTCTTCCGCTACCTCGGGATTGAGATCCTGGCGGTACAGCTCCTCCCCTTCCAGCGAGTGGATGCGCGTCCCGTTGCCCGTGATCAGAAAGGCGTCCAGGGAAAACTCACCCATCACATGGTGCATCTCCAGCGCATGGCGGCCGGTGGCGAACGTCAGGGTGATATCGCGTTCCCGCAGCCGTTTCAGCGCGGTGAGCGTCTTTTCTCCGAGACGATGGTCCGGCATCAGCAAGGTGCCGTCCATATCAAATGCTGCCAGTTTTGCCATGGTATTTTCCCCAATGTGTGATGGGCTTCGCTTGTGCTGCAGTATCACCTGGGATATACGGAAGTAATAGTGAATAGATAATATAAATTGTTCCGGGTTTATTACGGCCCGGTGGACGACAGCGCTTATGCGACTCTTACACCGTTTAAATCAGTACCAGCGGCTGTGGCAACCCTCAGCCGGGGCGCCGCAGCAGGTCACCGTCGGCGAACTGGCGGAACGCTGTTTTTGCAGCGAACGCCACGTCCGTACCCTGCTGCGTCAGGCGCAAGAGGCCGGATGGTTAAGCTGGCAGGCCCGCTCCGGGCGCGGCAAGCGCGGACTGCTCTCTTTTTACAAAACGCCGGAACGTTTGCGCAATGAGATGATGGAGCTGGCGCTGCATAAAGGTCAGCAGCAAAACGCGCTGGAGCTGGCGCAGCTGGCCCCGGTGGAGCTGAAAGCCCTGCTCCACCCCTTTCTGGGCGGTCAGTGGCAAAATAATACCCCGACGCTGCGTATTCCATACTATCGCCCGCTGGAGCCGCTACGCCCCGGCTTTCTGCCCGGACGCGCCGAGCAGCATCTGGCCGGGCAGATCTATGCCGGGCTGACGCGCTTCGACGAAGGCGACACTATGCCGATCGGCGATCTGGCGCACCACTGGCAGGTCTCCCCTGACGGCCTGCGCTGGCAGTTTTATATCCGCTCCACGCTGTGCTGGCACAACGGCGATGCGGTGGAAACCGCACAGCTGCGGCAGCGCTTACTGCTGCTGCTGGATCTGCCCGCCTTGAGGACCCTCTTCGCCAGTATCAGCCGCATCGATGTCACTCACGCCCAGTGCCTAACCATCACGCTGCATCGTCCTGACTACTGGCTGCCGTTCCGCCTCGCCAGCTATTGCAGCGTGCTGGCCCATCCTGACGATCCGGCCATCGGCTGCGGACCGTTCCGCCTGAAGCGGTTTAGTCCGGAACTCGTCCGCCTGGAGAACCATCCCCGCTACCATCTGCGGCATCCGCTGATCCAGGCGGTGGAGTACTGGATCACCCCCCAGCTCTTCGATCGCGATCTCGGCACCAGCTGCCGCCACCCGGTGCAGATCACGATTGGCGATCGCGAAGAGCTCCATAACCTGCGCCAGGTCAGCAACAGCATCAGTCTTGGCTTCTGCTATCTGACCCTGCGTCACAGCCCTCGGCTTAGCAAAGCGCAGGCCCAGCGGCTGGTATCGATAATTCACCGCTCATCGTTGCTGGAAACGCTGCCGCTCGACGAGGATCTGATTACGCCAAGCCATGAGGTGTTGCCGGGATGGTCCATCCCGCAGGGGCCGGAAAACAGCGCGGTGCCGCTGCCGGCCAGGCTCACGCTGCTCTACCATCTGCCGGTCGAACTCCACGCCATGGCCGAACAGCTGAGACAGCGGCTGGCTGTGCTGGGCTGCGAGCTGACGCTTCTGTTTCATGACGCCAAAAACTGGGAGGGCTGCCAGCATCTGGGGCAGGCCGACCTGATGATGGGCGACCGCCTGATCGGCGAAGCGCCAGAGTATGCCCTGGAGCAGTGGCTGCGCTGCGATATGCTGTGGCCCAATTTGCTGACCGGGGCGCAATATGCCCATCTGCAGGCGACATTAGACGCGGTACAGGCGCAGCCGGAAGCCCGCAGCCGCAACGATGCGCTGCGCAACGTATTCAACAACCTGATGGAAGACGCCATCATGACGCCGCTGTTTAAATACAACTATCGGATCAGCGCCCCGCCGGGTGTCAATGGCTTGCGCCTCAACGCCCGCGGCTGGTTCGACTTCGCCAGCGCCTGGCTGCCGGCGTCGACGTGAGAGAGCTGGTGGTGGCGGGCGTCTGGCGCTACCATATCGCCTTTACTCATTAAGTCAGGAATTGCCATGAAACGCGCCGTAGTTGTCTTCAGCGGAGGACAAGATTCAACCACCTGTCTGGTGCAGGCTCTGCAACAGTATGATGAAGTGCATTGCGTCACTTTTGATTATGGCCAACGCCACCGCGCGGAAATCGACGTTGCGCGCGAACTCGCCCTGAAACTTGGCGCCGTCGCGCATAAAGTGCTGGACGTTACCCTGCTCAATGAACTGGCGGTCAGCAGCCTGACCCGCGATAACATTCCGGTACCGGACTATCAGCCTGATGCCGAGGGCATTCCCAATACTTTTGTCCCGGGGCGCAATATTCTGTTTTTAACCCTGACGGCAATCTACGCCTATCAGGTAAAAGCCGACGCTATCATCACCGGCGTGTGCGAGACCGATTTCTCCGGCTACCCGGACTGCCGCGATGAGTTTGTCAAAGCGCTGCACCACGCCGTCAGCCTTGGGATGGCGAAAGACATTCGCTTTGAAACCCCGCTGATGTGGCTGAACAAAGCCGAGACCTGGGCGCTGGCCGACTACTGGGGTCAGTTGGATCTGGTGCGCCGGGAAACCCTCACCTGCTACAACGGCATTAAGGGCGATGGTTGCGGCCAGTGCGCCGCCTGCAACCTGCGCGCTAACGGGCTCAACCAGTATCTGGCCGATAAGGTCGGGGTAATGGCGGTGATGAAGCAAAAAACCGGCTTGACACAGGCATAGCCTCCGAAGAGGTATCTGCCCGAAGCTTCAGTTCAAATTCCCCGGTGGCGCTACGCATACCGGGGCAAGGGGTTGATCACCTTCCGGAGGTCGAGGCGCGCCATCACCCGGCACGCACGCGACGGTTGTCAGCGCAAGTTCATCTGGTCGAGTTTCTCACGCAGTTCCCCTTCCAGCGGCAGCGCCTTCTGGGTTTTCAAATCAATACAGACGAAGGTGATCAGCGCATCGGCCACCACCTCGCCATTGGGGTTGAGGGTGACCACCTGGCTGAGCGTGCCGCTTTTGCCGTTGAGTTGCTCCAGTTTGCTGCGCACCGTCAGCACATCGCCCAGGACCGCCGGACGGCGGTAGTTGATATTAATATTCACCACCACGAAGGCGATGTTTTTCTCGGTCATCCACTGAAACGCCGGACTATTTTCCAGACCGTCCCAGCGGGCCTCCTCAAGGAACTCCAGGTAGCGTGCGTTATTCACATGCTGGTAGACGTCCAGATGATAGCCGCGAACTTTAATTTGTGTCTGCATAGCATCAATGCCTTTCTGTTATTGTTGTTTATGAGGTAAGAGGTCACACCACTTAATGCAACCTCTTTATCCTGGCAAAAAATCACCGCTGTGCAAGCGCTGGCATAAAATTTACAGCGTCAGATGGGCTAAATTCCGCTCCACCAGCGCACTGCCCATCCCCGGGACCTGCTTCAGGTCATCAAGGGTTTTGAATGGCCCATACTCCTCACGGTAGCTGACAATCGCCTGGGCTTTTTTCAACCCCACGCCATTCAGAGCCTGCGCCAGCTGCTCGGCGCTGGCGTGGTTAATGCTGACTTTGGTCGCCCCGTTGTCGGCCTCGCCGGGTTCCGCTTTCGCTTTCGCCGAAGAGGACGCCGGGACATGCTCTTTGGTTACCACCGCTTTGCCGCTGGCGGGGGCGGCCAGCGCGCCCTGTGCGCCTACCGCGAAAACCAGAACGCCCGCGGCCATCAGTGCTTTTATTCCATATTTCATGCTGATATCTCCTTGTGTGTAGACAGCAAGGCTACGATAGCGTCAGTGCGGATGGACGACAAAAGGCAAATCACAGAAATGGAAAGGGCCGCGAAAGCGGCCCCTGAGGATTACATGGTGTTGCGTATTTTTGCGAAACGACGCGAAATTACTGCTGCTGGTCGATGCTGTCGCCCAGCTTAATTTTCGCCGCCTTGCGCAGGTTGCTCATCAGCGCTTCGAAAGCGATTTGGGCATTGTTCTGGGTAATCCCCTGAACCATAGCCTTCTTCTGCTCTTCCGGCATGCTGCCTGCTTTCACTTCATCCAGCGCCACCAGCACCACATCGCCTTGCATGTTGCTGCCAACGCCATAGACCGGTTTGCCCTGCTGCGGCAGCGGCAGAGTGAATGCCAGCTGGCTCAGCGGATCCTGGCCGGTACGGGAAAGCGTCTGCGGCGCGCCAAAGCTCAGGCCAGCCGCCTTCATCGCCTCATCGCCTTTGCCGTCTTTCAGCGCCGCCAGCAGCTTATCGGCATCCAGCTTCGCCTGCTGTTCCGCTTTATTGTGCTTAACGATATCGCTGACCTGCGCCTTCACTTCGGCCAGCGGTTTCACCGCCTCGGCTTTGTGCTCGCTGATACGCAGAACAAAAGCGCGATCGCCATCAACGGTAATGATGTCAGAGTTGCTGCCCGGCGCGCCGTTCGCACCGACCAGACCGCCGTTGAAGATAGCGTCAGCGACCGGTTTAAAGTTCAGCTCTTCCGGCAGGTTATCGCGGCCAAACCAGCCGGTTTCCACCACCTGCACTCCGGCGACCTGCGCCGCGCCCGCCAGCGATTCATTATCGTTGCTGGCCGCATCGCTCACCTTCTGCTGCAGCGCATAGTAAGCATCCAGCGCTTTCTCCTGCTTCACTTTCGCCGCAATGTCATTGCGCACGTCAGCCAGCGGCTTGACCTGCGCCGGCTGGACGTCGTCCAGACGGGCCACCAGGAAGCCAACCGAGGATTTGATCACTCCGGAGAGCTGGCCTTTCTCTTTCAGGCCGGCCTCTTTCAGCTCAGGCACGGTAGAGGCATCTTCCATCCACCCCATATCGCCGCCGTTGCGGGCAGAAATAATATCGGTCGATTTTTCTTTTGCCAGCGTGGCGAAATCAGCGCCTTTTTGCAGCTCGGCCAGCACCGCTTTCGCGTCGGCTTCAGTTTTAGTCTGAATCACGCTGTAGCGATTACGCTGCGGCTGAGTGAACTGATCTTTATGCTGGTCATACCATGACTGGATTTCTTCGTCAGAGGCGTTTTCCTGCATGCTGGCGGCATCCATCTTGATGTAGCTCACGCGGAACTGCTCCGACGCCATAAAACGGGCCTGATTCTGCTGCCAGAAAGCGTTGATTTCCTCATCGCTGGCGGTCTGTTTTGCCGCCAGGGCGTTGACGTTGATGGTCGCTTCGCGGACGACACGCTGCTGAGACACCAGCGCCGCCAGCTGATCGGACTCACCCGGCAGCATGAAATCGGTACCCGCAATGGCGTTAATCAGCTGCTGCGTGGTCAGCTGGTTACGCAGCGCCTGGGCGTACTGATCGGTGGTCATTCCCATCTGGGCGACAATACCACTGAAACGCTGGTTGTCGAACTTACCGTTCGTCTGGAACGCCTGGGTCTGGAAGATCGCCTGCTTCACCTGCTCATCGCTGATGCTGAGGCCCAGCTCGCGGGCATACTGATCCAGAAGCGACTCATCGATCAGGCGGTTCAGCACCTGCTGGCGCATGGTTTTCATGTAGTTTTCGTTCGCCGCCAGCTCGGAGAACTGGTCGCCAAGCTGCTGCTGCATACGGTTACGTTCGCTGGCGACGGCGTTTTCAAACTGCCCACGGCCAATCTCCTGGCCATTCACTTTTGCGGCATAGTTTTTGCCACCGCCAATCAGGTAACCACTCACCCCGGTCAAAATGAACGAGACGATAATGATACCGAAAATAATCTTGAGCACGACGCTGTTGGCGGCCGTGCGTAGGTTGTCCATCATGGTGTAACAACGCTCCGCTGTAGATGACTTTAGCTCGCGCAGCATAGCACGTGATGGCCGCCGCGCGTGAGGACGTATTTTGACAAGAAAATAGGGTGATTGTCAGCCCACAAGTGGCGATAAACACACATAAAGTGGTCTGAAAAGGCAATAAAAAAGGCACATCTCACGATGCGCCCTTGTACTTCGTCACATTCCCTGACGGGAAAGCCGATCAGTTCACCGCGTCTTTCAGCGCTTTACCAGCACGGAAGCCCGGCACTTTTGCGGCAGCGATAGTAATTTCTTTACCTGTTTGTGGGTTGCGACCAGTACGGGCGGCACGTTCTTTAACAGCAAAGGTACCGAAACCTACCAGCGCAACGTCATCCCCAGCCTGCAGAGATTCAGTAACAGAAGCGATTAAAGCATCTAACGCACGTCCAGCTGCAGCTTTAGAAATGTCCGCACCCGCAGCAATTTTGTCAATCAGTTGAGATTTATTCACTGTTCTCTTCCTCTCTTTATAATTTATATCGCACCAGAGTCCTTCATAGTGCGACCGCGCAGCAGTTATATCAGGACTGTCATGCCCTTACAACAGCAGTTGTCGATGACCCCCCTGCCAGCGATCTAAGTTAGCTACACAAAAAAAGGCTGGCAAGTCCGAAATGACTTACCAGCCCTATTTTTATTAGCGCAATTTGCGCAGAATCACTATTTCGCGGTCACAACCTGCATGCCGAACGGTTCGTTCTGCAGCGCAAGTGTCAGAACTTCCTCGATTCGTTTCACCGGATGGATATCCAAATCGGCGATAACGTTATCCGGAATTTCTTCAAGGTCGCGTTTGTTCTCATCAGGAATCAGAACAGTCTTAATACCGCCGCGATGCGCCGCCAGCAGTTTTTCCTTCAAACCGCCGATCGGCAGCACCTGACCACGCAGCGTAATCTCCCCGGTCATCGCCACATCGGCGCGTACCGGGTTGCCGGTCAGGCAGGAGACCAGCGCCGTACACATGGCGATACCCGCGCTCGGGCCATCCTTCGGCGTCGCCCCTTCCGGTACGTGGACGTGAATATCACGCTTCTCGTAGAAGTCGGCGTTAATGCCCAGCTTGTCCGCCCGCGAACGTACCACGGTCAGCGCAGCCTGAATCGACTCCTGCATCACCTCGCCCAGCGAGCCGGTGTAGGTCAGTTTGCCTTTACCCGGTACGCAGGCGGTTTCGATGGTCAGCAGATCGCCGCCCACTTCCGTCCACGCCAGACCGGTCACCTGACCGACGCGGTTCTCACTATCGGCGCGGCCATAGTCGAAGCGCTGTACGCCGAGATAATCATGCAGATTCTCACCGTTAATTTCGATGTGTTTCAGCGTTTTATCCAGCAACAGCTGCTTAACGGCCTTACGGCACAGCTTGGAGATTTCACGCTCCAGGCTACGAACGCCCGCTTCACGGGTGTAGTAACGAATAATGCCGATAATGGCGCTATCGTCGACGGTCAGTTCGCCTTTCTTCAGCGCGTTGCGTTCGATCTGCTTCGGCAGCAGGTGACGCTTGGCGATGTTCAGTTTTTCATCTTCGGTGTAACCCGAGAGGCGAATCACTTCCATACGGTCCAGCAGCGGCGCCGGAATGTTCATGGAGTTGGACGTCGCCACGAACATCACGTCGCTGAGATCGTAATCCACTTCCAGATAGTGGTCGTTAAAGGCCACGTTCTGTTCCGGATCCAGCACCTCAAGCAACGCGGAAGCCGGGTCGCCGCGCATGTCGGAAGACATTTTGTCGATCTCATCCAGCAGGAACAGCGGGTTTTTCACCCCCACTTTCGCCATTTTCTGGATCAGTTTGCCCGGCATCGAGCCAATATAGGTCCGACGATGACCGCGAATTTCCGCTTCATCGCGTACGCCGCCCAGCGCCATGCGGACGTATTTCCGGCCGGTCGCTTTGGCGATAGATTGACCCAATGAGGTTTTACCTACCCCCGGCGGTCCCACCAGGCAGAGGATCGGCCCCTTGATTTTGTTCACCCGGCTCTGCACCGCGAGATACTCAAGGATGCGGTCCTTCACGCGCTCCAGACCATAGTGATCGGTATCGAGGATCTCCTGGGCCTGACGCAGGTCTTTCTTGACCTTACTGCGCGCATTCCACGGCACCTGCACCATCCAGTCGATGTAGCCACGCACGACGGTCGCTTCCGCAGACATCGGCGACATCATCTTCAGCTTCTGCAGTTCCGCTTCGGTTTTCTCTTTCGCCTCTTTCGGCATTTTCGCCGCGTCGATCTTGCGCTTCAGCGCTTCGTTTTCGTCCGGGGCGTCGTCCATCTCGCCGAGTTCTTTCTGAATCGCTTTCATTTGCTCGTTCAGATAGTACTCGCGCTGGGATTTCTCCATCTGCTTTTTGACGCGGTTGCGAATGCGCTTCTCAACCTGCAGCAGATCGATTTCCGATTCCATCATCGCCATCAGATATTCCAGACGTTCGTTGACGTCGGACATCTCCAGCACGGACTGCTTGTCCGCCAGCTTCAGCGGCATATGCGCCGCGATGGTATCCGCCAGGCGCGCCGGATCGTCGATGCTGTTCAGCGACGTCAGCACTTCCGGTGGGATCTTTTTATTCAGCTTGATATAGCCTTCAAACTGGCTGATAGCGGTACGAACCAGCACTTCCTGCTCACGTTCGTCAATCGCCGGCGAGTCGAGATACTCCGCTTTCGCCGAGAAATGTTCGCCATTATCAGACAGCGCAGAAATGCGTGCACGCTGTAGCCCTTCGACCAGCACCTTCACGGTGCCGTCCGGCAGCTTCAGCATCTGCAAAATAGACGCCACGGTTCCAACGGTGAAAAGATCGTTTACACCCGGCTCATCCGTCGACGCTTCTTTCTGCGCAACCAGCATGATTTTTTTATCATGGTCCATGGCCGCTTCGAGGCAACGGATAGATTTTTCCCGCCCTACGAACAGGGGTATGACCATGTGCGGATAAACCACCACATCGCGCAACGGCAATACGGGGATTTCAATGCGTTCAGAACGCTCAGGATTCATAGAGCTCTCTCTTAGTTTAAAGTCCGCCAGGTAGCCGACGACGCCACACTCCACTGCATCGTCGTTAATATGTAATCCAGTATATGGGGATGTATTCCACACATTCAACGGCGGGAATGCAGGAAAAATAAAAGGGGAGATAAAATCCCCCCTTTTTGTTAACTGCTTGAGTGAAATGGCTAATTATTCGCCAGATGCCTGCTGAGCTTCCGGTTTGCCGTAGATCAGCAACGGTTTGCTCTGCCCGGCGATAACCGACTCATCAATGACCACTTTTTCGACATCTTCCATCGAAGGCAGGTCATACATGGTGTCCAGCAGCGCCGCTTCCACAATGGAACGCAGGCCACGGGCGCCGGTTTTACGCGCCATCGCTTTCTTGGCGATGGCATCCAGCGCTTCGTCGCGGAATTCAAGCTCTGCGCCTTCCAGGCTAAACAGCGCCTGATACTGCTTGGTCAGGGCGTTTTTCGGCTCTTTCAGGATCTGGATCAGCGCTTCTTCGCTCAGCTCGTTCAGGGTCGCCACTACCGGCAGACGGCCAATGAATTCCGGAATCAAACCAAACTTGATCAGATCTTCCGGCTCGACCTGGGCCAGCAGTTCGCCTTCGCTCGCTTTGTCGGACTTCGCTTTAACCGTCGCGCCAAAACCAATGCCGGAGCCGGTTTCCACACGGTGGGAAATCACTTTATCCAGACCGGCAAACGCGCCGCCGCAGATAAACAGGATCTTGGAGGTATCAACCTGCAGGAACTCCTGCTGCGGGTGTTTACGCCCGCCCTGCGGCGGAACGGCGGCGACGGTGCCTTCGATAAGCTTCAGCAGCGCCTGCTGCACGCCTTCGCCGGAGACGTCGCGGGTAATCGACGGGTTGTCGGACTTACGCGAAATTTTGTCGATTTCGTCGATATAGACGATGCCGCGCTGCGCTTTCTGCACGTCGTAGTCGCACTTCTGCAGCAGTTTCTGAATGATATTTTCGACGTCCTCACCCACATAACCGGCTTCGGTCAGGGTGGTGGCGTCCGCCATGGTAAACGGCACATCCAGCAGGCGCGCCAGCGTTTCCGCCAGCAGCGTTTTACCGGAGCCGGTCGGCCCGATCAGCAGAATGTTACTTTTACCCAGCTCTACGCCATTGCTGGTATCGCCATTGCGCAGACGTTTGTAGTGGTTGTATACCGCGACCGCCAACACTTTTTTCGCCTGTTCCTGACCGATGACGTAGTCATCAAGGTGGTGGCGAATCTCGTGCGGCGTCGGCAGCGCGCTGCGCTCGCGGTGCGGCGCAACTTCTTTAATCTCTTCGCGAATGATGTCGTTACATAAATCAACGCATTCGTCGCAGATATACACGGATGGCCCGGCGATCAGCTTACGCACTTCATGCTGGCTTTTGCCGCAAAAAGAGCAATACAACAATTTGCCCGATCCATCTTTGCGTTTATCTGTCATGAGTCCAAACCTCTTTTTAAGTTCTTTGTGCCGCACACGACGACGCAAATGCCATTCTCAGGCGCAAGCCGCCATATAGCGTTGTGCCGCCCTTCATTAGTATATACACAAAATCCTTCGCGCTACATCGAGGCGGTAGCGAAGCTACCGGCCGCCTGCCTGCCCGGCAAGCCTCCGGAAAAATGCCAACCGCTTAGCAGACGTGGCGAGAAGGATGCAGCGTAAAGCGGCACCCTTGCGCCTCGGGCATCAATTACGATGGGTCAAAATAGAGTCGACCAGTCCGTACTCCACGGCTTCCGCAGCAGAGAGGAAGCGGTCACGCTCGGTGTCACGCTCAATCTGCTCAAGAGACTGGCCGGTATGATGCGCCATCAGCTCATTCATGCGTCCTTTCACCTTCAGGATTTCACGGGCGTGGATCTCAATATCCGTCGCCTGCCCCTGATAGCCGCCCAGCGGCTGGTGGATCATCACGCGGGAGTTCGGCAGGCAGAAACGCTTGCCCTTCGCCCCGGCGGTCAACAGGAACGCGCCCATGGACGCGGCCTGTCCCATACAGATGGTGCTGACGTCCGGCTTGATGAACTGCATGGTGTCATAGATCGACATCCCGGCGGTGATCACCCCGCCCGGAGAGTTAATGTACAGGTAAATGTCTTTTTCCGGGTTTTCCGCTTCCAGAAACAGCATCTGCGCCACGATCAGGTTTGCCATGTGGTCTTCGACCTGGCCGGTCAGAAAAATGACGCGTTCCTTAAGCAGACGGGAGTAGATATCAAAAGAACGTTCACCGCGTGAGGTCTGTTCAATGACCATCGGCACCAGGGCCATATGGGGTGCAAAGTTGTCTCGTTCGCCACTGTATGACATTTCCGTCTCCTGGAGTAATTTTAAAATACCTGCTGCACTGATTGTAACCTTACGGACGGATTATCAGCCACAGTTTCTATCCGCTGAACGCGTCACCGCCTCTTCAACACGCGTGCAATTGCGGATGCAGTTGCCTCCCCCGGTAATGGGGATGGCGTTGCCATATTTCAAGCATAACAAGCTTTTGCTGTAACGCTATCATGGTAAATGCGTTTTAGCACCGTGCCTGAGGCTGGCATTATCCTAAAAAAAAACCCGCCGCCTTTCGGCAACGGGTTTTTGCCCGAACCTTACACCATCGCGGCGAAATTACGCCTGCTGGTTCATCAGTTCGTTGAAGGAAGTGGCTTTTTCAGACACTTTGGCTTTCGCCAGCACGGCTTCAACAGCCTGCTCTTCCAGCGCCACGTTGCGCATGTTGTCCATCAGCTCTTTGTTCTTGCTGTAGAACTCAACCACTTCTGACGGATCTTCGTAAGCAGAAGCCATCTCTTCGATCAGGCCTTTCACGCGCTCTTCGTCAGCTTTCAGCTCGTTGGTGCGAATCACTTCGCCCAGCAGCAGGCCAACCACTACGCGGCGTTTAGCCTGCTCTTCGAACAGCTCACGCGGCAGTTCCAGAGCCTGTTTCTCGTTGCCACCGAAACGCTGAGCAGCCTGGCGACGCAGCACGTCGATTTCGCTGTCGATCAGGGCCGCCGGAACGTCGATTTCGTTAGCTTTAACCAGACCTTCGATAGCCTGAGACTTCACGCGGTTACGCACAGCGCCTTTCAGCTCGCGTTCCATGTTTTTACGCACTTCAGCGCGCAGGCCAGCGACGGAACCATCTTCCACGCCGAAACGTTTGATGAATTCTTCGGTCAGCTCCGGCAGTTCACGTTCTTCAACTTTCTTCAGGTTGATAACGAACTTAGCCGCTTTACCTTTCAGGTTTTCAGCGTGGTACTCTTCCGGGAAGGTCACGTCGATGGTGAACTCGTCACCCGCTTTGTGGCCTTTGATACCGTCTTCGAAGCCCGGGATCATACGACCCTGACCCATCGCCAGTACGAAGTCAGACGCTTTGCCGCCTTCGAACTCTTCGCCGTCTACGGAACCGGTGAAGTCGATGGTTACGCGATCTTCAGCGTCAACTGCGCCTTCTTTGTCTTTCCAGGTGGCCTGCTGCTTGCGCAGGGTTTCCAGCATGGTGTCAACGTCAGCGTCGGTCACTTCAACAACCGGTTTTTCTACTTCGATCGCTTCCAGACCCTGCAGTTCAACTTCCGGGTACACTTCGAACTCTACCGCGTAGGTGAAGTCTTCGCCCAGTTTGTATTCGCCCGGAACGTAGTTCGGCGCGCCGGCCGGATTGATTTTTTCTTTGATGATCGCGTCAACGAAATGACGGCTCATCAGGTCGCCCAGCACGTCCTGGCGAACGGATGCGCCATAACGCTGAGCAACAACATTCATCGGCACTTTGCCTTTACGGAAGCCGTCAATGCGAACTTTTTTCGCTACGTTGACCAGCTCGCTTTTGACAGCATTCTCGATGCTGTCAGCGGCGATAGTAATCGTTACACGGCGCCCAAGGCCCTGAGTGGTTTCAACTGAAACTTGCATCTTGTTACCTCAAAAAAATCACAGTGCTCGGTCAACTCTGGAAGCGCGTGTAGGTGGCTTCGCAGAACCGGGATGCCCTCTTCAAATCAGAAACACATTCCCTGTCGTCAGAATCATCCCGAAGACATTCATATATAAGACGCGGCATTATAGCGGCATCACTTTTGTGAGTCGAGAACGGTTGTCGCCTGGTGCTGCGGCATTTTTCACATTTCCCGCTCAATTTTGTCCGCAAAAGCGCTGACTTTGCGCATTTTCCAGGCAAAACAAAACGGCCCGTAGGCCGTTTTTGCTAAATCTGCAAGCAACATACTGGAAAAGCGCCAGCGGTTGCAAATGGGATTTCTAGGCGATGCTCCCCGCGCCGCGGCATGGCGGCGAGGCGAAAACCGTATCCTGTAGCGCTTCCCATTCTTTAATCGTGTAGGTGTGCAACGCCAGGGCGTGCACCGTATTCGACAGCTCCTCGGTTAGCGTGCCGTAGATCATACGGTGGCGATTAAGGAAACGCTCGCCAGTGAAGCGATCGCTCACTAACACCACTTTAAAATGACTTTCAGAGCCCGCAGGGACGTTGTGACGATAACTTTCATCCACGACTTCGAGATACATCGGGTCGAACGCTGCTCTAAGTTTTGCTTCGATCTGTTCACGTATCATCATGAATTTTCTCCTCCGACAACGCTGAGATGCCGCCACTCCTTTTAAATGTTAGCCGCTTTTACCGCTTCCATTAGGAGAAAACAACAAAAAATTAGCATTGTTCTGATATTTTCATTCAAAAGTATCACGTTTACTGGCTCTGGTCGCCAGATCCGCCGGGGAAAGAGCGATTAACCGTAGCGGGGCGCTCAGAAAACCGCCAGGGCGATGGATTTACACGCGTTGCCACTTCCCCTTGCCGTTGGCAATGCTATGATGGCGGTAATTTTCCTTATAACAACACCATGCGTTGAGACCTGAACATGCTTAAGAAGATCCTTTTCCCGTTGGTCGCCATGTTTATGCTGGCAGGATGCGCCACGCCGCCGACCACCATTGAAGTATCGCCGAAAATCACGCTGCCGCAGCAGGATCCGAGCCTGATGGGCGTGACCGTCAGCATCAACGGCGCCGACCAGCGTCCGGACCAGGCGCTGGCGAAAGTGACGCGCGACAACCAACAGGTCACCCTTACCGCCTCCCGCGATCTGCGCTTCCTGCTGCAGGAAGTGCTGGAGAAACAAATGACCGCGCGCGGCTACATGATTGGCCCGAACGGCGCAGTCGATCTGCAGATCATCGTCAACAAACTCTACGCTGACGTCTCCCAGGGCAACGTGCGCTACAACATCGCCACCAAAGCCGATATCGCCATCATCGCCACCGCGGCAAACGGCACGAAGATGACCAAAAACTACCGCGCCAGCTACTCGGTTGAAGGTGCCTTCCAGGCCTCGAACAAAAACATCGCTGATGCCGTCAACAGCGTCCTGACCGATACCATCGCCGATATGGCGCAGGACACCAGCATTCACGATTTCATCAAGCAAAACGCGCGTTAATGCCACCACGAACCCGGCCTCCGCCGGGTTCGTGCTTTATGCTATGTCCAGTCACTACTTACGCATTTTTCAGCAGCCTAAATCAGCGATTTTGCTGATCCTCGGCTTCGCCTCCGGTCTGCCGCTGGCCCTCACCTCCGGTACCCTGCAGGCCTGGATGACGGTGGAAAACATCGATCTGAAAACGATCGGTTTTTTCTCGCTGGTCGGCCAGGCCTATGTCTTTAAATTCCTCTGGTCCCCGCTGATGGACCGCTACACGCCGCCGTTTCTCGGCCGACGTCGCGGCTGGCTGGTCACCACCCAGATCCTGCTCCTGTTGGCCATCGCGGCGATGGGCTTTCTTGAACCCGTCTCCCAGCTGCGCTGGATGGCGGCGCTGGCGGTGGTGATCGCCTTCTGTTCAGCGTCGCAGGACATTGTCTTTGACGCCTGGAAAACCGACGTTCTGCCGGCGGAAGAGCGCGGCGCCGGCGCCGCGATCAGCGTGCTGGGCTATCGCCTCGGGATGCTGGTCTCCGGCGGTCTGGCCCTGTGGCTCGCCGACCGCTATCTCGGCTGGCAGGGGATGTACTGGCTGATGGCGGCGCTGCTGGTGCCCTGCATCATCGCCACGCTGCTGGCGCCCGAGCCGAGCGACGTCATCCCGGTTCCCCGATCGCTGGAGCAGGCGGTGGTTGCCCCGCTGCGTGATTTTTTCGGCCGTAACAACGCCTGGCTTATTCTGTTGCTCATCGTTCTTTATAAGCTTGGCGATGCGTTTGCCATGAGCCTGACCACCACCTTTCTTATCCGCGGCGTCGGTTTTGACGCCGGTGAAGTGGGGATGGTGAACAAAACCTTAGGCCTGTTCGCCACCATTCTCGGCGCCCTGTACGGCGGCGTCCTGATGCAGCGGCTGACGCTGTTCCGGGCGCTGCTGATTTTCGGTCTGCTGCAGGGGGTCTCCAACGCCGGCTACTGGCTGCTGTCGATTACCGATAAGCACCTCTATTCCATGGCGACCGCGGTATTCTTTGAGAACCTGTGCGGGGGAATGGGCACGGCGGCGTTTGTGGCGCTGCTGATGACGTTGTGCAACAAGTCGTTCTCCGCCACCCAGTTCGCGCTGCTCTCGGCGCTGTCCGCGGTTGGCCGCGTGTACGTCGGGCCGATCGCCGGCTGGTTCGTCGAGGCCCACGGCTGGTCCACCTTCTATCTCTTCTCTGTGGTCGCGGCGGTGCCGGGGATCGCGCTGCTGCTGCTGTGCCGGCAAACGCTCGAGCATACCCAACGCACGGCAAGCTTTATACCGCGTAGCGAATATCCGCAGGCCTATGCGCTGGCGCTGGGGATCCTGACGCTGGGCTGCCTGCTGCTGGCGGTATGGCTGGGTCTGCTGATCCTCAACGCGCTGGGTTATACGTCGTTCAGCTTCCTGTCCGGCCTGCTGGAGGTTGCCGCGCTGACGGCCGTTGGCGGTATTTTGCTCGGCGGCCTGCTCGACTACCTGGCGCTGCGTAAAACCCACCTGATTTAAGGACGCTGCATCATTATTAGCCGTTGTAATTACGAAGCGTAATTATAACGGCTTATTAACGCTTTTATATTGCCCGCCGCGCTATTTGTTGTTTTGTGCGTTTTTGTTTTCTGGAAATTATTGACAGTTTTCATTCGATTCTTTAAATAATTTAACCGATTCAGCTACGCCGTTTTTATTTCACGTTTCCACAATGTCTTTTATTTGATAATTAAATGTTAAACAATTGTTCTAATTTTTGGGTGGTTATGCCCATTCGCCGCTAAGCACTCCTTTTCTTATCCCTTTCGTTATCGATCCCACGAAAATCAGGCATTGCAAGCGATTACGTAACACTACGTAACATATGTGACAAAGCAAGCAGAAGCCGCTAACACAGAACTGACAGAGATCCAATCATGTTTACAGTAATGCAACCTTACCGTAAAATGCCCGTACACTTTAAACGCCACCAGATCCCGTGGAATTGAGGTCGTTCAATGAGACTCAGGAAATACAATAAAAGTTTGGGATGGATGTCATTAATCGCAGGTACTGTATTACTCAGTGGTTGTGATTCTGCACTCCTTGACCCAAAAGGACAGATTGGACTGGAGCAACGCTCTTTGATTCTGACGGCCTTCGGCCTGATGATGATTGTCGTTATTCCCGCCGTCTTGATGGCAGTAGGATTTGCCTGGAAGTATCGCGCGAGCAATAAAGATGCGAAGTATAGCCCGAACTGGTCACACTCCAATAAAGTGGAAGCTGTGGTCTGGACGGTACCTATTCTGATCATCCTGTTCCTGGCCGTTCTGACCTGGAAAACCACTCACGCACTGGAGCCAAGCAAACCGCTTGTCCATGACGAGAAACCAATCACCATCGAAGTCGTATCGATGGACTGGAAATGGTTCTTTATCTATCCGGAACAGGGTATTGCTACCGTTAACGAAATCGCCTTCCCGGCGAACGTACCGGTACACTTCAAAGTGACCTCTAACTCGGTGATGAACTCGTTCTTTATTCCGCGCTTAGGCAGCCAGATCTACGCAATGGCCGGGATGCAGACTCAGCTGCACCTCATTGCTGACGAAGCTGGTACTTATGACGGTATCTCCGCTAGCTACAGTGGCCCGGGCTTCTCTGGTATGAAGTTCAAAGCGATTGCTACCCCGGATCGTGCAACTTTCGATCAGTGGGTTGAAAAAGCGAAACAGTCTCCGAACGCTATGGACTCTATGGCCGCGTTCGAGAAAGTGGCTGTGCCTAGCGAATATAACAAAGTGGAATACTTCTCTAACGTGAAGCCGGATCTGTTCAAAGATGTTGTGAACAAATTCATGTCTCACGAGAGCATGAACATGTCCAAACCTGAAGGCGAGCATGCCGCTCACGACGGGATGGAAGGCATGGACATGAGCCACGCGGAAACCGCTCACTAAGGGGCCGAGGAAGAAAACGATGTTCGGAAAACTTACACTGGATGCAGTGCCCTACCACGAACCTATTATCGTGGTAACGGTGGCTGCGATTATCATTGGGGGACTGGCGCTTCTGGCGGCCATCACTTACTTCGGTAAGTGGTCCTACCTATGGAACGAGTGGCTGACCTCTGTCGACCACAAACGTCTCGGTATCATGTACGTTATCGTGGCAATCGTCATGCTGCTGCGTGGCTTTGCTGACGCCATCATGATGCGTAGCCAGCAGGTGCTGGCCTCGGCCGGGGAAGCAGGCTTCCTGCCGCCTCATCACTACGATCAGATCTTTACCGCCCACGGCGTTATCATGATCTTCTTCGTGGCGATGCCGTTCGTTATCGGTCTGATGAACCTGGTGGTTCCGCTTCAGCTCGGCGCACGCGACGTAGCCTTCCCGTTCCTCAACAACCTGAGCTTCTGGTTCACCGTTGTGGGCGTGATTCTGGTTAACCTGTCTCTGGGCGTCGGTGAGTTCGCGCAGACCGGTTGGCTGGCCTATCCGCCGCTGTCGGGAATTGAGTACAGTCCTGGCGTAGGGGTCGACTACTGGATTTGGGCGCTGCAGCTCTCCGGTATCGGTACTACCCTGACCGGTATTAACTTCTTCGTGACCATTATCAAGATGCGCGCCCCGGGCATGACCATGTTCAAGATGCCGGTATTCTCCTGGGCATCTCTATGCGCTAACATCCTGATTATCGCCTCTTTCCCAATTCTGACCGTCACCATCGCGCTGCTGACCCTGGATCGTTACCTGGGCACCCATTTCTTTACCAACGATATGGGTGGCAACATGATGATGTACATCAACCTGATTTGGGCCTGGGGTCACCCGGAAGTGTACATCCTGGTTCTGCCGGTGTTCGGGGTCTTCTCCGAAATCGCCGCGACCTTCTCGCGTAAGCGTCTGTTCGGTTACACCTCTCTGGTGTGGGCAACCGTCTGTATTACCGTTCTGTCGTTCATCGTTTGGCTGCACCACTTCTTCACCATGGGTGCCGGCGCGAACGTAAACGCCTTCTTCGGTATTACCACCATGATTATCGCGATCCCGACCGGGGTTAAGATCTTCAACTGGCTGTTCACCATGTATCAGGGTCGCATCGTCTTCAACTCGGCGATGATGTGGACTATCGGCTTTATCGTGACCTTCTCCGTAGGTGGGATGACCGGCGTGCTGCTGGCGGTACCGGGCGCGGACTTCGTTCTGCACAACAGCCTGTTCCTGATCGCGCACTTCCATAACGTTATCATCGGCGGTGTGGTGTTCGGTTGCTTCGCCGGTCTGACCTACTGGTGGCCGAAAGCCTTTGGCTTCACCCTGAACGAAACCTGGGGCAAACGCGCTTTCTGGTTCTGGATCATCGGCTTCTTCGTAGCATTTATGCCGCTGTACGTGCTGGGCTTCATGGGGATGACCCGTCGTCTGAGCCAGCAGATCGATCCGCAGTTCCACCCGATGCTGGTTGTTGCAGCTTGCGGTGCGGCGCTGATCGCCTGCGGTATCCTGTGCCAGCTGATTCAGTTCTACGTCTCTATTCGCGACCGCGATCAGAACCGTGACCTGACCGGTGACCCGTGGGGTGGCCGTACGCTGGAGTGGGCAACCTCTTCTCCACCGCCGTTCTACAACTTCGCTATCGTTCCTCAGGTTCACGAGCGTGACGCCTTCTGGGAAATGAAAGAGAAAGGTGAAGCGTACAAACAGCCTGCTCACTATGAAGAAATTCATATGCCGAAAAACAGCGGCGCCGGCATCGTCATTGCCGCCTTCGCGACGGTATTTGGTTTCGCCATGATCTGGCATATCTGGTGGATGGCGATCGCCAGCTTCATCGGCATCGTAGCGACCTGGATTATTAAGAGCTTTGACGAGGACGTGGATTACTACGTACCGGTTGCAGAAGTCGAAAAACTGGAAAAACAGCATTTCGATGAGATTAACAAAGCAGGGCTGAAAAATGGCAACTGATACTCTTGCGCATACTGCCCACGCGCATGAACACGGGCACCATGATACAGGACCGATGAAGGTATTCGGTTTCTGGATCTACCTGATGAGCGACTGCATTATCTTCGCTACGCTGTTTGCTACCTATGCCGTTCTGGTGAACGGCACGGCCGGCGGACCGACTGGCAAAGATATTTTCGAACTGCCGTTCGTTCTGGTTGAAACCGCACTGCTGCTGTTCAGCTCCATCACCTACGGCATGGCGGCTATCGCCATGTACAAAAACAACAAGAGCCAGGTGGTTTCCTGGCTGGCGTTGACCTGGCTGTTTGGCGCCGGATTTATCGGGATGGAAATCTATGAATTCCATCACCTGATCATGGAAGGCTTTGGTCCGGATCGTAGTGGCTTCCTGTCCGCGTTCTTCGCGCTGGTCGGCACCCACGGTCTGCACGTGACCTCTGGCCTTATCTGGATGGCGGTGCTGATGTTCCAGGTTTCACGTCGTGGCCTGACCAGCACTAACCGCACACGTATCCTGTGCCTGAGCCTGTTCTGGCACTTCCTGGACGTCGTGTGGATCTGCGTGTTCTCGGTTGTCTATCTGATGGGGGCGATGTAATGAGTCATTCTACCGATCATAGCGGCGCTTCTCACGGCAGCGTGAAGAGCTACATGACAGGATTTATCCTGTCCATCATCCTGACGGTCATTCCGTTCGCCATGGTGATGAGTGGCTCCGCCTCGCATGCGGTTATCCTTGGCACCATTCTGGTGACCGCTGTGGTGCAGATCGTGGTACACCTCGTGTACTTCCTGCATATGAACAGCAAGTCCGATGAAGGCTGGAACCTGACCGCATTTATCTTCACCGTAATCATCATTGCGATCGTGGTTGTCGGCTCCATCTGGATTATGTGGAACCTGAACTACAACATGATGATGCACTAAGAGCGGCGAGTATGTTTAAGCAATACCTGCAAGTTACGAAACCAGGCATTATTTTTGGCAACCTGATCTCCGTGATCGGCGGTTTCCTGCTGGCCTCCAAAGGCCACATCGACTATCCGCTGTTCGTCTGGACGCTCCTTGGAGTATCCCTGGTGGTCGCCTCGGGTTGTGTATTCAACAACTACATCGACCGGGACATCGATCGTAAGATGGAACGGACGAAAAACCGGGTGCTGGTCAAAGGGCTGATCTCGCCAGAAGCTTCGCTGGTGTACGCCACCTTGCTGGGTATTGCTGGCTTTATGCTGCTGTGGTTCGGCGCAAATCCGCTGGCCTGCTGGCTGGGGGTGATGGGGTTCGTGGTTTATGTCGGCGTCTACAGCCTGTACATGAAACGCCACTCTGTCTACGGCACGCTGATTGGCTCACTCTCCGGCGCAGCGCCGCCGGTGATTGGCTACTGCGCGGTCACCGGTGATTTCGACAGCGGTGCGGCGATCCTGCTGGCTATCTTTAGCCTGTGGCAGATGCCTCACTCCTACGCCATCGCGATTTTCCGCTTTAAGGATTATCAGGCGGCGAATATTCCGGTGCTGCCGGTGGTGAAAGGCATTTCGGTCGCCAAAAACCATATTACGCTGTACATCGTCGCCTTTGCCGTTGCGACCCTGATGCTCTCGCTGGGCGGTTACGCCGGGTATAAATACCTGGTCGTGGCGGCAGCGGTCAGCGTCTGGTGGCTGGGTATGGCGCTGCGTGGCTACAAAGTGGCAGATGACAAAGTCTGGGCGCGCAAGCTGTTCGTCTTTTCCATCGTCGCCATCACTGCGCTGTCCGTGATGATGTCCGTTGACTTTATGGTGCCGGATTCACATAGCCTGCTGGCTTACGTGAGATAATCTTGCTCTCCAGTACGATATAAAGCCCCGTTTTGACGGGGCTTTTTCTTTTCTGTTGCAAATTGGTTCCTTTCTCATTTCATACTTCCCCTCCCCTCCCCCGCACCGGTTTCGCTATCTCACGCCCAAAAAATGAGGAAAAAATGAGCTTGTGCTAACCGGGTATCGCTCGCGCCGCACGCGCCCGCGATGCTACTTTTCGCCTCGGGTTTACCCCCGTTTGGGAAATATTCACTACAAGGAATCGCAATGAAAGAATTAACACTGAACGAAATGGAGTACATCTCCGGCGGCTTTAACCTGTTCGGCGCGTCCAACGGCTTCGCCAGCTTTGTCGCCAACTCTGCCGTCGGCTTCGCCTCGTTTGTCCTCACCTCCGGTACCGCCTTCGCCTCATTCGTTGGCGACAGCGCGATGGCGTTTGGTTCCTTCCTGACCGGTCAGACAAACTGGGAAACCTTTGTGACCACCGGTAAGGAAAACTGGGGTAGCTTCGTCAATACCGCCGGCACCAGCTGGAACACCTTTGTCGATAACGCCGCCAGCGACTGGAGCAGCTTCCTCAACAAAGCGTCAGCCTAAACGACGTCTCCCCGAGGGCAGCGCATCGGCTGCCCTGTTTAACCCACCAGCATCGCCTGCGCGCTATAGAGCAGATCAAGGTGGTCGCGGCATAACGCGTCCAGCGAAGTCCGCGATTGATGACTGGTCAGACTTAACGCTCCCCACCAGGTCCCTTCCCTGTCGGTTAACGGTACCGCCAGCACCAGCATACCAATCTCAAACTCCTGCTCGATAGTGGCATACCCCTGACGCCGCACCTGGGCAATCTTCTCCATCAACGACGCGACGTCGGTCACCGTATAGGGCGTGCGTTGTTCCCGGTTAATGCGCTGTAGAACCGCTTCACACTCTGCTTCCGGCAGCGAAGCCAGCCATAACCGCCCCCCGGCGGTACAAAAGATGGGCACCCGCTCCCCAAGCCGAACCGACGTGGAGTTAAATGGCGTATGACGGCTGCGGGCGATATAGACCAGTTCATCTTCATCCACCACCCCCACCGAGGCGTGCTCCTCGGTCCGGCTGGCGATGTATTCGACAATCGGCCGCACCATGCGGGGAAACTGCGCCGAATCGACGTAGGCCTGACCAAGCCGCAGCGTCTTCGGGGTAAGCCAGTAATAGCGCCCATCGGTTTGCAAATAGCGCTCATGCAGCAGCGTCAACAGAAAACGTCGTGCCGCGCTTTGCGTCAGGCCGCTCATTTTCGCCGCCTGAGCGACGGTGAGCTTTGGGCAGGTTTTAGAAAAAAGCTGGATGAGCGCCAACCCTTTTTGTAAACCGACGATCAGATCGCGAGGATGAATGGTGTTTTGCATATTCGCTCACATTTTTGCAACATCATTATCGATTTCCTGCGATTATCGCAGCGATCGTGCGATTAACAACCGACATGTCCGAATTCTGCGTTGTCGCTCCCAGCTTCCACTGAAATACTTTCACAACATTCATTTAACAAATGAGGTTTGCAATGGTCAGTGGAACTACCCAGGTTGTCGCCGTGATTGGTCATCCGATCGCCCAGGTGAAATCACCGGATAACTTCAACCGCTACTTTGCCGAACAGCACATGGACAGCGTCATGATCCCGGTGGATATCGCCCCGGACGCGGTGGCCGCCTACCTCAACGCCCTGCGCGGCTGGCAGAACATGAGCGGCGTGCTGGTGACGGTGCCGCATAAACAACGCGCCGCCGCGCTGGTCGACGAGCTTACGCCGCGCGCCCGCCGACTCAACGCCATCAATGTGATCCGCAAGCTGGCGGATGGCCGGTTACAGGGCGATATGCTGGACGGCGTCGGCTTTCTGCTCGCCGCCGAGGCTCAGGGTTTTCAGCCGGCAGGTAAGCAGGCGCTGCTCTCCGGTTGCGGCGGCGTCGGCAGCGCCATCGCCTGGGGATTGTGCGAGGCGGGGCTCCGTCAGCTGGCTCTGCACGATCAAAACCCCGCCACCCGGCAACGCCTGCACGACCTTCTGGCTGAAGCCTTTCCGGCGGTGCGACTGAGCGCGCTGCCGGACACCCTGCACGGCGTCGATCTGCTGGTCAACGGCTCGCCGGCCGGCATGGCCGGATTTGATGCGCTGCCCCTGCCGCAGGCGCTGCTGGATACCCTCGACAGCGCCACCCACGTGGCTGACGTTGTCACCGCCCCGGTGATGACGCCGTTGCTCACCTTCGCCGCCGCCCGCGGCTGCCGGGTACAGACCGGGCCGGAAATGGCGCTGGCGCAGATGACGCTGATGGGCCAGTTTATCGGCGCCATCCCGCCGGCGCAGGGAGCGGCGGCATGAAGAGCTGGGATGTGATCGTCATCGGCAGCGGCGCCGCTGGCTTTGCCGCCGCGGTCACCGCCAGCTGCAAAGGGCTGTCGGTGCTGATGCTGGAGAAAGCCGGTCAGTTCGGCGGCACCTCGGCCATCTCTGGCGGCGCCGTGTGGCTGCACGATACCGACCAGGCGCGCGCTGAGGGCAAAAGCGGTAGCGCCGAAGCGATCAAAACCTATCTGCGAACCATTATCGGCGAGGACCACTACCGCGAAGATATCGCCGAGGCGTTTATCAGCGCCGGGCGAGAGGCCCTCGCCTTTCTGGAGCGCGAGGGGGCGGTGAAATATAGCCTGCGCCCACTCTCACCTGATTACTATCCGGATGAGCCCGGCGCCGTCGACGTCGGGCGGGCGTTGGAGGTGGTGGAGTATGACGGCCGTGAACTGGGGGACGCGTTTCGCGACCTGCGCTCGCCGCCGCCGGGGATGCTGCTGTTTGGCGGAATGATGGTCAACCGCGTCGACATTCAACATTTTCTCGATATGCGTCGCTCGCTGCGCTCCCTGGCCCATTGCACCCGACTGCTGCTGCGCTACGCCCGCGACCGGGTGACATACCCTCGCGGCACCCGCCTGGCGATGGGCAATGCGCTGATTGCCCGCATGGCGACCACGGCGCTGCGTAAAGGCATGAGCCTGCGGCTGAATGTCAATGTTCTGGCGCTGCGCGAAGCGCAAGGCGCGGTCACCGGGGTAGAGATCGAGTGTCAGGGGCAAAGAGAGACGCTGCACGCCCGGCGAGGAGTGGTGCTGGCCGCTGGCGGTTTTGCCGCTGGCGCGCTGGCGGCGCGCTATCGGCCTGACACCCGAGAGCACTTCACCATGTCGCCGCCGGCCAATGATGGCGCCGCGCTGCGTCTCGCGGCGGCGCTTAACGCTCGCGAGGGAGCCGATCGGGCATCCAACTTTTTCTGGGCGCCGGTATCGGTGCTGACCCGGGCCGACGGCAGCGAGGAGCGCTTCCCCCACCTGGTGACCGACCGGGCCAAGCCGGGCGTGATTGCCGTCAATCAGCGGGCGGTACGCTTCGTTAATGAGTCCAGCTCCTATCACCATTTTGCCAGCGCGATGCAGCATGCCGCGGAGAATGCCCCCTGCTTTTTACTGTGCGACGCTCAGGCGATGAAGCGTTACGGCCTCGGGCTGGCGCGCCCGGCGCCGGTGAACAATGACGCCCTGATCGCCGCCGGCTATCTGCACAAAGCCGACACCCTGGCCGCGCTGGCGCAGCAGCTTGGGCTGGATGCCCACACTCTGAGCGAGACGGTCGCCCGCTACAATCGTGACGCCGCGCAGGGCGTGGACCGTGAGTTTGCCAAAGGCGGCAACAGCTATAACCGGGCGATGGGCGATCCGGGCCATCACCCTGACGCATGCAACGCTCCCCTGCTCAGCGCGCCGTTCTATGCCATCAAACTCTATACCGGCGATCTGGGGACTTCCCGGGGTCTGGTCACCACCGCCGATGCCCAGGTCGTCAACGCCGAAGGAAAGCCTATCGCGGGGCTGTACGCGGTGGGAAACGACATGGATTCGCTGATGGCCGGCACCTACCCGGGTCCCGGCATCACCCTTGGCCCGGGGCTGACGTTTGGCTACCTCGCCGCCTGCCATCTGGCGCAACCCGCCACCCACTAATCAGGAAAACATCATGATCTACGAAAAACGCACCTACACCATCAATCCGCTGAAAATGGCCGACTGGCTGGCGCTGTACCAAAGCGATGCCCTGGAGGTGCAAACTGACCATCTCGGCAAACTGATCGGCTTCTTTTTTACCGAGATCGGCGTGGTCAATCAGGTAGTGCACATCTGGGCTTACGAAAGCCTGGACGATCGCCTGGTACGCCGCGCGCGGATGGCCCAGGACGAGCGCTGGCAGACCTTCTCGCGGAAAAATCGCGAACTGGCCGCCGTGGAGCGCCTCGAGTCGGTGCTGATGCGCCCCACCGCTTTTTCACCATTGCAGTAAGGAGTCCATCATGAGCGGGCCTGTGAAGGTGGATATGCTGGTGGTCGGCTCCGGCGCGGCGGGACTCTCTGCCGCGGTCACCGCGGCAATGCACGGCGCCAGCGTCATGGTGGCGGAGAAAGCGTCAGTGCTCGGCGGAACCAGCGCCTGGTCCGGCGGCTGGCTGTGGATCCCCCGCAACCCGCTGGCGCGAGCGGAGGGCATCGACGAAGCGGCCGATGCCCCGCTGACCTATCTGCAGCATGAGATGGGGGGAGAAGCCGCCGACGTTCGCTTGCAGACCTTCCTGCATTACGGGCCGGAAATGGTGGATTTTTTTCATCAGCGGACGGCGGTGAAGTTTCTGTCGGGCAGCACCATACCGGACTTTCACGCGTCGCCAGGCGCGGCGAACGGTGGGCGGTCGGTCACCGCTCAGCCCTACGATGGCCGCCTGCTCGGCGACTGGCTCCACCGACTGCGCCCGCCGCTGGAGACTATCAGCCTGGCCGGGATGGGCATCGCCGGCGGCGCGGACATGGCGCATTTTTTCAACGCTACCCGCTCGCCGCGCTCTGCGCTGTATGCCGCCCGCCGCCTGCTGCGCCACGGCTGGCAACGGCTGCGCGCCGGACGAGGGCTGCATCTGGTCAATGGCAACGCGCTGGTCGCCCGTCTGCTGCGATCCGCCCTCGACGCCGGGGTGCGCTTTCAGCTCAACGCCCCGGCAGTCAGACTGCTGCAGGGTCCGCAGGGAGTGTCCGGTGCAGTGCTGCGCAGCGACGGCGGGGAGATACTCGTCGAAGCGGGCGCCGTGGTGCTGGCCTGCGGCGGTTTTCCCCACGATCGGCAGCGCCTGGCGCAGGTGGTGCCTCACGCCGCGGAGGGCTACGGCCATTTCTCCGCCGCGCCGCCTGACAATCAGGGCGAGGGGATCCGCCTTGGCGAATCCGTCGGCGGCCAGTTCGATACCCGCCTGCGCCACCCGCTGGCCTGGGCGCCGGTGTCCCGCGTCACCCTCGCCAGCGGCCAGCAGCTGATGTTTCCCCATCTGGTGGAGCGAGCCAAGCCCGGGGTGATCGCCGTCCTGCCTAACGGCAAACGCTTTGTTAACGAGGCCGATTCCTATCACGACTTTATCGCCGCCCTACTGGCGGCGACGCCCGTGGGCGACACGCCGCAAGCCTGGCTGCTGGCCGATCGGCGCGCGCTGCGCCGCTATGGCCTGGGCCACGCCAGGCCCTTCCCGTTCACCCCTACCGCCTGGCTGCGTACCGGCTATCTGCTGCGAGGAAACACCCTGGCCGAGCTGGCGAAACTTTGCGCCATCGATACCGATGCGCTGGCGGAAACCGTTGAACGCTTTAATCACTTCGCCAGCACCGGTGAAGACGTCGATTTTCACCGCGGCGCATCGGCCTATAACCGCGCGCAGGGTGACCATCAGGTGACGCTCGGACCGCTGCGCGAAGGGCCGTTCTACGCGGTGCGCATTCTGCCCGGCTCGCTGGGCACCTTCAGCGGATTGCAAACCGACGAACACGCTCGGGTGCTGGACGGGCAGCAGCAGCCGATACCGGGCCTGTTCGCCATCGGCAACGACATGTCGAGCGTGATGCGCGGCTATTACCCCAGCGGAGGGATCACCCTCGGGCCGGCGATGACCTTCGGCTACCTGATGGGCAAAAAACTGGCAGAAAACACAATAAAAACAAAGCAATAAAAACCAGGGACGGCAATACCCCTGGCTAACTTCACCTGCAACTGAACCGGAGCCATTTATGAACATGCGTACCCTATCGCTCGCCGCGCTGAGCCTGCTCGATGTCTCTCCCCCCGAACAGGTGCGGATAGCGGCCAGAACCGGTTTTACCCACGTGGGTCTGCGGCTGCTGCCCGCCACCCCCGCCGACCCGGACTACGATATGCTGGGCGATACCCCCGCCGTCCGCGCGACCCTGGCCGCGCTGATGGAAACCGGCATCCGCGTCTCGGACGTGGAGATCGTCCGCCTGAGCCCGGGGTTTACCCTCGACGATCGGCTGCAGCGCTTTATGGAGACCGCCGCGCGGCTTGGCGCCGGGCAGGTGTTAGTCGCCGGGAATGACGACAACCTGCAGCGCAGCGCCGACAACCTGGCCACTCTCGCCGCGGCCGGCCGCCCGTTTGGCCTGACCATGAACCTTGAGCCAATGCCCTGGACCCAGCTGCGCACGATCGCCGATGCGCAGGCGCTGATCGCCGCCAGCGGGCGGGAGGATATTGGCATCCTGGTGGACGCCCTTCATTTCTGGCGCGCGGGAGAATCGCTCGCCGCCCTCTCCAGCCTGCCCGCGCATCATCTGAACTATATGCAGCTCTGCGATGGCGCGGCGCAGCGGCCGGAAAGCGAGCAGGAGCTCATCCGCCAGGCCCGCTCAGCGCGCAACGTGCCGGGGGAAGGCGGTTTGGATCTGTACGGTCTGATGTCGGCTCTGCCGGCGACGCTGCCGGTCTCCCTCGAGGTGCCGCTCGACGGCGAGCAGGGCGCCCTGCCGCCCCTCCAGCGGGCGCAATTACTGTTCACTGCCGCGCAGCCCTACCTGCGCTCCTGCGCATAAGGAATCCGCTATGACACAGACTCAACGCCTGGATGTCAGAGAGTTAATTAACCGTAACCCGCTGAGCCGCTTTCAAAAGCAGATTATTTTTCTCGGCTTTTGCGTTATCGCTCTCGATGGGTTTGATATCGCGATCATGGGCTTTATCGCCCCGACGCTGAAGCTGGAGTGGGGGGTAAGCAACCACCAGCTGGGCCTGGTGATCAGCGCCGCGCTGATCGGCCTCGCGCTGGGCGCTATTTTCTCTGGCCCGCTCGCCGACTGGCTGGGACGCAAAAAGATCATCATCAACAGCGTCTTCTTCTTCGGCTTCTGGACCATCGCCACCGCCTTCTCGCACAACATTGAGCAGATGATGTTCTTCCGCTTTATGACCGGCCTTGGACTGGGCGCCGCGATGCCGAACATCGGGACGCTGGTGTCGGAATACGCCCCGGAACGGCAGCGCTCATTTATTATTACCGTTATCTTCTGCGGCTTCACCTTCGGCGCGGCGGCCGGAGGATTTACCGCATCATGGCTGATCCCGCAGTTTGGCTGGCACTCGCTGATGGCGCTCGGCGGCATTCTGCCGCTGCTGTTCGCCCCCCTGCTTATCTGGCGGCTGCCGGAATCGGTTCGTTTTCTGGTGATCAAACAAGCGCCAGCGGCGCGCATTCGCGCCATCCTTAATTGTCTTTATCCCGGACAAATCAGCGACAACGTGACGTTTATCCTGCCGGCGCAGCCGGCGGCCGGCAACGCGATGCGCATTGTGCTTTCCCGCCAGTACGGCTTTGGCTCGTTGATGCTATGGCTGGTCTATTTTATGGGGCTGTTCCTGGTCTATATTCTCGGCAGCTGGCTGCCAACGCTGGTTAAGGAGGTCGGGCTTACCGTCAGCCAGGCGGCCGTGATGACGGCGATCTACCAGGCGGGAGGCACACTCGGCTCGCTGTTTGCCGGCTGGCTGATGGACCGCATCAATCCCCATCGCGCGCTGGGAATGATCTACGCCGTCGGCGGCCTGTTTACCATGGCGATGGGCTACGCCGCGGGCAGCTTTGCCTTGCTCTGTATGCTGGCGTTTATCAGCGGCGCCTGCCTGAACGGCGCCAATACGGGCATGAACGCCCTCTCCGCCCGTTACTACCCCACGCAGGCGCGGGCGACCGGCTCCAGCTGGATGCACGGCGTCGGGCGGATCGGCGCGATCCTCAGCGCCTTTTCCGGCGCTGAGATGATGGCGCTCAACCTGCCCTTCGAAAGCGTCTTTTTGATCCTCGGCATCCCGGCTGCCCTCACCGTCGCAGGCCTGGCGGCGAAGGGCATCTTCGCCGCAGGTAATCCTCCCGCCGCTTCGCCAGCCCCCGCCTCTGTGCGCGGAGCGTAATGCGGTATCCTTCCTCCGGTGCAATCTGCGGATTGCACCGCGCGCTGCGGCTAAAAAGAACATTTATTTCATCTTGCCGTGTAACGAAAAGTACTCCGCAACCGTCCGGCCTGCACCCATTGCCGTTGTTTCCCCTCTCCTCTTTTCAATCCAGCAGAAAATAAACTTCTGCTTATTCGATCTCCTTCGCATATATGAAAAATAAATTCCAAATAACAATTGAAACAGAACAAACATTTCCTTAAGTTTAGGTCAGTTTATCCGGATGCGCGTTGCCGCAGGCGTCGGCATTGAGCGCCTCAGAGTGCGAATGATTTCAAAAAGGAGAGCACCATGTTAAACGGTCTGAAACCCTTATCCCGTTCCCTGCGTTGGGGCATGGTCGGCGGCGGGGGAACCAGCCAGATCGGCTACAGCCACCGCTGTGCGGCGCTGCGTGACAATGTTTACACCCTGCTGGCCGGCGCGCTTGACGTTGATGCCGAGCGCGGGCGCGCGTTTGGTGAGCAGCTGGGCATCGCGCCGGAGCGCTGCTACGCCGACTACCAGACCCTGTTTCGTGAAGAAGCCCGCCGTCCTGACGGGATCGAGGTCGTCTCGGTCACCACCCCGAACAATACCCATTTCGCCATCACCAAAGCGGCGCTGGAAGCGGGTCTCCACGTCATCTGTGAAAAGCCCCTCTGCTTTACCGCCGAAGAGGCGCGCGAGCTGGTGGACCTGAGCAAAAAACAGAACAAAATCGTCGGCGTCACCTACGGCTACGCCGGCTATCAGATGATCCAGCAGGCGCGGCAGATGATTGCCGATGGGCTGCTCGGCGAGATCCGCATCGTCAATATGCAGTTCGCCCACGGCTTTCATAACCAGGCCGTCGAGCTGCAGGCAGAATCCACCCGCTGGCGCGTAACGCCGAAGTTCGCCGGGCCCAGCTATGTGCTGGGGGATCTGGCCACCCATCCGCTGTTTGTCGCCGAAACCATGGCGCCGCAGCTCAATATCAAACGGCTGATGTGCTCCCGCCAGAGCTTTGTCCCCTCCCGCGCGCCGCTGGAAGATAACGCCTTTGTCCTGATGGAGTATGACAACGGCGCGGTTGGTTCGATGTGGACCAGCGCGGTGAACAGCGGCGCCATGCACTCGCAAAAAGTGCGCATCGTCGGCGAAAAGGCGAGTATCGAATGGTGGGATGAGCATCCTAACCAGCTAAGCTATGAGGTGCAGGGCGAGCCGGCGCGCATTCTGGAACGCGGGATGCCCTACCTGAGCGCAAACGCGCTGGCGGACGATCGCATCGGCGGTGGCCACCCGGAAGGGCTGTTTGAAGCCTGGGCCAACCTGTATCGCCGCTATGCGCAGGCGATTGACGCCACGGACCGTGACGATCGCGCCTTCCTGCAAGACTTCTGGTATCCGGACGTCGAAGCCGGGCTGCACGGCGTCTACTGGGTCGAGCAGTGCGTCAAATCGGCTGATGCCGGCAGCCAGTGGGTTGACTTTACTTTACCTTAATTTTCCCCCTCGCCAGTGGAGTCCCCCTCCACTGGTTTATTGATTTTTACCAACTTGTCGCATCGCGCAACAGCCCCGTAATATCTGTTAAACAAACATTTATTTACGCTTCTTACCCCCCGCCGCTACACTAGGCGCAGTTTTTATATTGAGGTGGTAATGAACGATAACAAAATGACGCCAGGGGAACTGCGCGCGACCTGGGGTTTGGGGACGGTATTCTCCCTGCGCATGCTTGGCATGTTTATGGTCCTGCCGGTTCTGACCACGTATGGCATGGCATTGCAGGGCGCCAGTGAAGCGCTGATTGGCCTGGCGATCGGCATCTACGGTCTGGCGCAGGCGGTGTTCCAGATCCCCTTCGGACTGTTATCTGACCGTATTGGCCGTAAGCCGTTGATCGTCGGCGGCCTGCTTATCTTCGTGCTCGGCAGCGTCATCGCCGCGCTCACCGACTCCATTTGGGGCATCATTCTTGGCCGCGCCCTGCAGGGTTCCGGCGCCATCGCCGCCGCGGTCATGGCCCTGCTCTCCGATCTCACCCGCGAACAGAACCGCACCAAAGCGATGGCGTTTATTGGCGTCAGCTTCGGCGTCACTTTCGCTATCGCCATGGTGCTGGGGCCGATTATTACCCATCAGCTGGGCCTGCACGCCCTGTTCTGGATGATCGCCATCCTGGCGACCGTCGGCATCCTGCTCACCCTGTGGGTGGTTCCCAACAGCCAGAATCATGTGCTTAACCGCGAATCCGGGATGGTGAAGGGCTGCTTTAGCAAGGTGCTGGCGGAGCCGCGCCTGCTGAAGCTCAACTTTGGCATCATGTGCCTGCACATCATGCTGATGTCCACGTTTGTCGCGCTGCCCGGACAGCTGGAGGCCGCCGGCTTCCCGGCCGCCGAGCACTGGAAGATTTACCTGGTCACCATGGTTATCTCCTTCATCTCGGTGGTGCCGTTTATTATCTACGCCGAAGTGAAGCGCAAGATGAAGCGCGTCTTTTTGCTCTGCGTGGCCATCCTGCTGATTGCGGAAATTGTCCTCTGGGGCGCCGGTGGCTACTTCTGGGAGCTGGTAGCGGGCGTTCAGCTCTTCTTCCTGGCGTTTAACCTGCTGGAAGCGCTACTGCCGTCATTGATTAGCAAAGAGTCGCCGGCGGGCTATAAAGGCACCGCGATGGGCGTCTACTCCACCAGCCAGTTCCTCGGGGTGGCGATTGGCGGCGCCCTTGGCGGCTGGGTAGATGGTTTCTTTGATTCACAGACCGTGTTTCTGCTGGGCGCGCTGCTGGCGATGCTGTGGCTGCTGGTGGCCAGCACCATGAGCGAGCCGCCCTACGTCAGCAGTCTGCGGGTGGAGGTACCGGACGGCGTGGTGGTCGACAGCGCGCTGCAGGCGCGTCTGCTCAGCGCCAGCGGGGTTCATCAGGCGCTGGTGGTGCCCGAGGAGCGCTCGGTGTATATCAAAATCGACAGCAAGGTCACCAACCGCTTCGAGATAGAGCAGCTCATCAAAGGGGTATAAAAAAAGCGGGGAATTCCCCGCTTTTTGCTGTCAGTCTGCCGCCTTAGTCGCGGAAGTTTTTGAACTGGAACGGTTGTCCCAGATCGCCACCGCGTACCAGCGCCATCACCGACTGCAGATCGTCGCGGGACTTACCGGTCACGCGGATCTCTTCGCCCTGAATCTGGGCCTGCACTTTCAGCTTGCTGTCTTTGATCAGTTTAACGATCTTCTTCTGCACCGCGCTTTCAATGCCCTGTTTCAGCTTCGCTTCAACAAACCAGGTTTTACCGCTGTGTACGATATCTTCCGGCACGTCGAGGGAGGTGCCTTCAATGCCGCGCTTGAGCAGCTTGGCGCGCAGGATATCCAGCAGCTGATTCACCTGGAAGTCAGACTCGCTCAGCACTTTAATGGTCTTGTTGGCGTCGTTTAATTCAAACGTGGCTTCAACGCCACGAAAATCAAAACGCGACTCGACTTCGCGGCTCGCGTTGTCCACCGCGTTACGGGCTTCCTGAAGATCAACTTCAGAGACAATATCGAAAGATGGCATCTTTTCCTCTCCTTCCGTTTCTTTTGCGTTGCATAATACCTGCAACGCGGCATAACTCAACTTGTTATCCCGGAAGCTTAGCTGATTACGCAACGCTCGCGCTATTTTCCCCATGCTGCCCGACGACGCCGAAACCCCCTTTCCGTCCGACGATGCGAAAAGCGACGAGATATACTTTAGCCATCAGCGCCTGGGGTAGCGGCAGATGAGGAGGAACAATGAAAGTAACCGTACTGGGATGCGGTGCACTGGGACAACTATGGCTGACCGCGTTGTGCAAACAGGGACATGAAGTCCAGGGCTGGCTACGCGTACCGCAGCCATTCTGTAGCGTCAACGTCATTGAAACCGACGGCTCGGTGTTCAACGAGTCGCTGACGGCCAACGACCCCGATTTTCTTGCCAGCAGCGAGCTGCTGATTGTCACCTTAAAAGCCTGGCAGGTTTCAAACGCGGTGAAGCACCTGGCCGCGATCCTGCCGGTCACCACGCCGATTGTGCTGGTGCATAACGGCATGGGAACCGTCGAGGAGCTGCGCAGCGTGAAACAGCCGTTGCTGCTGGCCTCCACCACCCAGGCGGCGCGCCGCGACGGGAATGTCATCATCCACGTCGCCCAGGGCACCACGCATATCGGGCCGGCGAAAAGCTACGAAGAGGACTACAGCTACCTCGCTGAAGTGCTGCAGAGCGTGCTGCCGGATGTCGCCTGGCACAACAATATCTTCTCGGCCACCTGGCGCAAGCTGGCGGTTAACTGCGTGATTAACCCCCTGACCGCGCTAAAAGGATGTAAAAACGGCGATCTGCGCGACTATCCGCAGGAAGTTGCGGCCATTTGTCGCGAGGTGGCGGCAGTGATGGAGCGCGAAGGTATTCATACCTCGGCGGAAAACCTGCTATTTTATGTCGAACAGGTGATTGAAAGTACGGCAGAAAATATCTCATCCATGCTGCAGGACGTTCGCGCCCAGCGGCACACGGAGATCGACTATATCACCGGTTTTCTGCTCAACCGCGCCCGCGCCCACGGCGTTGCCGTACCGGAAAACGCCCGCTTATTTGAACTGGTCAAGCGTAAGGAGAATGAATATGAGCGCGTCGGCACTGATTTGCCTCGCCCCTGGTAGCGAAGAGACCGAAGCGGTCACCACCATCGACCTGCTGGTCCGCGGCGGAGTCAAAGTGACCACCGCCAGCGTCGCCAGCGACGGCAATCTGACCATCCTCTGCTCGCGCGGCGTCAAACTGCTGGCGGATGCCCCGCTGGTAGAGGTGGCCGATGGCGATTTCGATATCATCGTCCTCCCGGGCGGTATCAAGGGCGCAGAGTGCTTCCGCGACAGCCCGTTGCTGGTGGAAACCGTCCGACAGTTCCATCTCTCCGGGCGCATTGTGGCCGCCATCTGTGCCGCCCCGGCGACCGTGCTGGTGCCCCATCAGCTGTTCCCGATCGGCAACATGACCGGTTTTCCGGCGCTGAAGGATCATATCCCCGCCGATCAGTGGCAGGATAAACGGGTGGTCTGGGATCCACGGGTGAATCTGTTAACCAGCCAGGCGCCGGGAACATCGATTGATTTCGCCCTGAAAATGATCGATCTGCTGGTGGGGCGCGAGAAAGCGTATGAGGTCGCCTCGCAGCTGGTGATGGCCGCCGGCATCTATAATTACTACGAAGCCTGATAGCCGGTCCGCGCCGCGGACTGGCTCCCCCTTTTCCTGAGGAGTCGTAGCATGTCCCGAAGCGCAACCGATTCTCGCGATCTTGTTATCAGCCGCCTGCTCAGCGCGCCCGTCCCTGCCCTGTGGCGCGCGTGGGCCGACCCGGCATTACTCAAAACCTGGTGGTGCCCGAAGCCCTGGCAAACCGAGGTGCTGGCCTTTGATTTTCGCGCCGGCGGGGCCTTTCACACCGTGATGCACGGCCCTGACGGTGAACGCAGCGATAACCCCGGCTGTTTTCTTGAGGTTATCCCGCAACAAAAAATCGTCATGACCTCGATGCTGACGGCGGATTATCGTCCCGCCGTTTCCCCCTTCGCGATGACGGCCATCATCACCTTTGCCGATGAACAGGGCGGGTGTCGCTATACGGCCACGGTGCTGCATGCCGACGATGAAACCCGCGAGCAGCATGAGCAGATGGGATTTTTCGAGGGCTGGAATATTGTCATCGATCAGCTGAATGACCTGGCGCTGACCCTGCGCTAATACACGCCCCTGCCAATAGTAAAAAGGCCTTCCATCAGGGAAGGCCTTTTGCATCCTATTAACCTGTTACGGGCGATAAACTTTTACGTTGCTGAAGCCCTGCTCGCGCAGATAAAGCGCCTGCAGACGGCTCATCACCCCGCGTTCGCACCACAGCAGCCAGGTTTTGCTCTGATCGAGATCGCCAAATTTGGTGCTCAGCTTGTAGAACGGCAGGGAAACGACCTCAACCCCCTCGACCTTCAGCGGCTTGTCTTCCTGCTCGTCGATGGAGCGAATATCGAGGATCGCATCGTTGGCGCCAAAGCCGGTCACGGTTTCCACTTCCACCACCGTCTCTTCCGTCTGCTGGGCGATTTCGCGAATATCGATATTGCTCGCCTCTTCCACCACTTTATCGAGGATGCTGAAATCGAAGTGTTCTTCTTCCGCTTCAATCTTCGCCTTCACCGCCTTCACGGTCGGGCTTTTGGAGATCACGCCGCAGTACTCCGGCATGGTGCGGGCGAAATCTTCCGTGCCGATCTCGCGGGCCAGGTCGATGATGTGCTCTTTATCGTGCGAAATCAGCGGACGCAGGATCAGGGTATCGGAGACGTTGTCGATCAGGCGCAGGTTGGTGAGAGTCTGACTGGAGACCTGGCCCAGCGCTTCGCCGGTGACCAGCGCCTGCACGCCGTAGCGTTCCGCGACCTTTGACGCGGCGCGGACCATCATGCGCTTGAGCACCACGCCCATCTGACCGTCATCCACTTTTTCGAGGATTTCGCCGACCACCGGCTCAAAGTTAATCGCCACAAAGCGAACGCGGTGCGAGCTGCCGAAGCGGTTCCACAGATAATGCGCGACCTGGCGGACGCCAATCTCATGGGCGGCGCCGCCAAGGTTAAAGAAGCAGTAGTGCACACGGCAGCCGCGGCGCATCAGCATGTAGCTGGAGACGCCGGAGTCAAAGCCGCCGGAAATCAGCGACAGCACATCTTCCTGCGTGCCGATCGGGAAGCCGCCGATACCTTCATAGCGGCCTTTCACCAGCAGCAGGCGATCGTTTTCAATCTCAAGATTGACGGTGACGTCCGGGTCGGTCAGCTTCACGCGCGCCGTTTCAATATGCTGATTCAGGCCGCCGCCGACGTAGCGCTCCACCTCAATTGAGGTGAATTCATGTTTGCCGCGACGCTTCACCCGCACGCAGAAGGTTTTGCCTTCCAGCGCCTCGCGCCACAGCGGCAGCGTCTGCTCAAAAATATCGTGCAGCGAGGTGAACGGTACGTCTTCGACTTCCAGAATATGGTGGATGCCGGGAATACGGGTCAGCGCATCGCGAATAGCCGGGCGCTGATTTTCATCTTTCGCGCGAACTTCGATATGATCCCAATGACGAACGACGGCCAGCGTCTCGTCATAGTTTTTGAGAACGTTACGAATGTTCCCGGTTAAGATTTTAATGAAGCGCAACCGCACAGATTGGCTTTTGATGGTGATTTCCGGGAACAATTTAATGATAAACTTCATGGCGACAATAGTTCGTTGGCAAGCCCGACGGGGCTTTAAGCAAAAGTTGTAAAGCAGCGCACACCGGTGCCTGCATCCTGGGCGCGGAGTATATCACCATTGCGCGTTATTTGCTTACACGCGTGACTTCGTTACCATACCCGGTATTGCCGTCGCGACATAACAAGAGTCTACATTCACTATGCCAAAGAAAAATGAGGCCCCGGCCAGCTTTGAAACTGCGCTGGGCGAACTGGAGCAGATCGTTAATCGTCTGGAAAGCGGCGATTTACCGTTAGAAGAAGCGCTCAGCGAATTTGAGCGCGGGGTCCAGCTGGCCCGCCAGGGGCAAAGCCAGCTACAGCAGGCCGAACAGCGCGTGCAGATCCTGCTGGCGGATAGTGAAGATTCCCCGACCACGCCTTTTACGCCGGACGCTGAATAAATGGATTTCCCGCAACAATTGCAGGCCTGTGTGGAACAGGCTAACGAGGCGCTGCGCCGTTTTATCGCGCCGCAGCCCTTTCAGAACACTCCGCTGGTGGAAGCGATGCATTATGGCGCACTCTTAGGCGGTAAACGCCTGCGTCCCTTCCTTGTCTACGCTACCGGCGAGATGTTCGGCGTGAGCCGCACCACGCTGGACGCCCCTGCCGCCGCGGTCGAATGCATTCATGCTTATTCCCTGATGCATGATGATTTGCCGGCGATGGATGATGACGATCTGCGTCGCGGACTGCCGACCTGCCATATTAAATTTGGCGAAGCCAACGCAATTCTTGCGGGAGATGCCCTGCAAACGCTGGCGTTTTCTATACTCAGTGATGCACCGATGACGGACGTCCCTGACCGGGATCGTCTGGCGATGGTTTCTGAACTGGCGCAGGCCAGCGGCGTGGCGGGCATGTGCGGCGGCCAGGCGCTGGATCTGCAGGCGGAAGGACAGCAGGTGAATCTGCAGGCGCTGGAGCGTATCCACCGCCACAAAACGGGCGCGCTGATCCGCGCCGCCGTCCGCATGGGGGCGCTGAGCGCCGGCGAACGTGGGCGCGCCGCCCTTCCCGCGCTGGATCGCTATGCGGAAAATATCGGCCTGGCCTTCCAGGTCCAGGATGACATTCTCGACGTGGTAGGGGATACTGCGACCCTTGGCAAACGTCAGGGTGCCGACCAGCAATTGGGTAAAAGCACCTATCCCGCCCTCCTGGGCCTTGAGCAAGCCCGGAAGAAAGCGCACGACCTGATCGCTGATGCCCGCCGGTCGTTAGATGAACTGGCCGCACAATCTCTGGATACTTCGGCACTGGAAGCGCTCGCGAATTACATTATTCAGCGCGATAAATAAACAATAAATGAGTCTCTGATGAGTTTTGATATTGCCAAATACCCGACCCTGGCGCTGGTAGATTCCACCCAGGAGTTGCGCCTGTTGCCAAAAGAGAGCCTGCCGAAGCTGTGTGATGAGCTGCGGCGCTACCTGCTGGACAGCGTCAGCCGCTCCAGCGGTCACTTTGCCTCTGGCCTCGGCACCGTGGAACTGACCGTGGCGCTGCACTACGTCTATAACACGCCCTTCGATCGCCTGATCTGGGACGTCGGCCACCAGGCCTACCCGCATAAAATTCTGACCGGCCGCCGCGACAAAATCGGCACCATTCGCCAGAAAGGCGGCCTGCACCCCTTCCCGTGGCGCGGTGAGAGCGAGTACGACGTACTGAGCGTCGGTCACTCCTCCACCTCCATTTCCGCTGGCATCGGGGTGGCTATCGCCGCCGCGAAAGAGGATAAGCAGCGGCGCGCGGTGTGCGTGATTGGCGACGGGGCGATCACCGCCGGCATGGCGTTTGAGGCGATGAACCACGCCGGAGATATCAAACCCGATCTGCTGGTGGTGCTGAATGACAATGAAATGTCGATCTCTGAGAACGTCGGCGCGCTGAACAATCATCTGGCGCAGCTGCTCTCCGGTAAGCTCTACTCCACCCTGCGCGAAGGCGGCAAAAAGGTCTTCTCCGGCGTACCGCCGATTAAAGAGCTGCTTAAGCGGACCGAAGAGCATATCAAAGGCATGGTGGTGCCTGGGACGCTGTTTGAAGAGCTGGGCTTTAACTACATCGGCCCGGTGGATGGCCACGATGTGCTCGGTCTGGTCAGCACGCTGAAGAACATGCGCGACCTGAAGGGCCCGCAGTTCCTGCATATTATGACCAAAAAAGGCCGCGGCTATGAGCCCGCCGAGAAAGACCCGATCACTTTCCACGCGGTGCCGAAGTTCGACCATACCAGCGGCGTGCTGCCCAAAAGCAGCGGCGGTCTCCCCTCCTACTCGAAAATCTTCGGCGACTGGCTGTGCGAAACGGCGGCCAAAGACAGCAAGCTGATGGCCATCACCCCGGCGATGCGCGAAGGTTCAGGGATGGTGGAATTTTCGAAGAAATTCCCCGATCAGTACTTTGACGTCGCCATCGCCGAGCAGCATGCGGTCACTTTCGCCGCCGGACTGGCGATTGGCGACTACAAGCCCGTCGTCGCCATCTACTCCACGTTCCTGCAGCGAGCCTACGATCAGGTGATCCACGATGTGGCTATTCAGAAGCTGCCGGTGCTGTTTGCCATCGACCGCGCCGGGATTGTCGGCGCAGACGGCCAGACGCATCAGGGGGCGTTCGATCTCTCCTTCCTGCGCTGTATTCCGGATATGGTGGTGATGACGCCGAGCGATGAAAATGAATGCCGCCAGATGCTGCACACCGGCTACCACTACAGTGACGGACCCTGCGCGGTGCGCTATCCGCGCGGCAGCGGCACCGGCGCAACGCTGGAGCCGCTGGCATCGCTGCCGATCGGCAAAGGGGTCGTGAAGCGCCAGGGCGAGAAGGTAGCGATCCTTAACTTCGGCACCCTGCTGCCGGAAGCCGCGGCGGTGGCGGACAAACTCAACGCCACCCTGGTGGATATGCGCTTTGTGAAGCCGCTGGATACCGCGCTGATCCTGCAGCTGGCAGGCGAGCACGACGTTCTGGTGACGCTGGAAGAGAACGCCATTATGGGCGGCGCCGGCAGCGGCGTGAATGAAGTGCTGATGGCCCATCGCCGGGCGGTACCGGTGCTTAATATTGGCCTGCCGGATGTCTTTATTCCTCAGGGCACTCAGGAAGAGATCCGCGCCGACCTCGGCCTTGATGCCGCCGGCATTGAAGCCAAAATCCTCGACTGGCTGGCATAATCGCCCCTCCCGCTCCTGCTATGCTTAAGGGATACCCTTGATGAATAGCAGGAGCGCACTATGCACTATATCCCCCTCGGCGATACTGCCTTACGTGTTTCCCGACTCTGCCTCGGCTGCATGACCTTCGGCGAGCCGGACCGCGGCAGGCACGCCTGGACGCTTCCGGAAGAGAGCAGTCGCCCGCTCATTCAGCACGCCATTGAAGGCGGCATCAACTTCTTCGATACCGCAAACAGCTACTCCGACGGCAGTAGCGAAGAGATCGTCGGCCGCGCCCTGCGCGACTTTGCCCGCCGCGATGAGGTGATTGTCGCCACCAAGGTCTATCACCAGGTCGGCGATCTGGCGGAAGGGCTTTCCCGGGCGCAGATCCTGCGCTCCATCGACGACAGCCTGCGCCGTCTCGGGATGGACTATGTCGACCTGTTGCAGATCCACCGCTGGGACTACAGCACCCCGATTGAAGAGACGCTCGAAGCGCTGGACGAGGTGGTGAAAGCCGGCAAAGCGCGCTATATCGGCGCCTCGTCCATGCATGCCCGGCAGTTTGCCCAGGCGCTGGCGCTTCAGCAGCAGAACGGCTGGGCGCGCTTCGTCACCATGCAGGATCACTACAACCTGATTTACCGGGAAGAAGAGAATGAGATGCTGCCCCTGTGCCAGCGTAACGGCGTGGCGGTGATCCCGTGGAGCCCGCTGGCGCGCGGCAGGCTGACCCGCCCATGGGGTGAGACCACCGCCCGGCTGGTATCGGATGAGTTCGGCAAATCGCTTTACAGCACCAGCGAAGAGAACGACGCGCAAATTGCCGGGAATCTCGCGGACGTGGCGGAAGAGCTCGACGCCAGTCGCGCGCAGGTCGCCCTCGCCTGGCTGTTAAGCAAGCCCGGCGTCGCCGCGCCGATTATCGGTCCGTCGCGTCAGGAGCAGCTCGATGACCTGCTGCTGGCGGTGGATTTGACGCTATCTTCGGAACAGATCGAAAAACTGGAGGCGCCCTATCAGCCGCATCCGGTGGTGGGATTTAAGTGACGGGCGTGATTTCCCCGACAGCATGGCGCTGCCGGGGAGAAGCGGTCAAAGCAGACCGATCGGCCAGTGATGGCCAATAACATACAGCACGCCGGCGGAGATCACGCCGGCGACGATATCGTCCACCATGATCCCCATTCCGCCGTGAATATTGCGGTCAAACCAGCGAATCGGCCACGGTTTCCACATATCGAAGATACGGAAAATGACGAAGCCGGCGGCCACCCACTGCCAGTCGAGGGTCGGCAGCGCCATCAGGGTGATCCACATCCCGACGAACTCGTCCCAGACGATGCTGCCGTGGTCATGGGTGCCCATATCTTTGGCCGTACGATGGCACAGATAGACTCCGATACAGATGCTCATCATCACCACCAGCGAGTAGAGCTGCCAGGGGAGAAAAGTCATCAGATACCAGAACGGGATCGCCGCCAGCGAGCCCATCGTCCCCGGCACCACCGGGCTTAAGCCGCTGCCAAAGCCGGTCGCCAGCAGATGCCACGGATTACGCATACTCAGGCGGCTAAGCGCCTCGTCTCGACTACGCAAAGTGATCGTATCCCTTTAAATCAAGCGTGACCGGCTTACCGTCGCGGATAAACTGCAGACCTTCGCTCTCCGGCGCAATCTGTCCGATACAGGTAAAACGCGCGCCTAGATGGCCAAGGGCCACGTCCAGCGCCCCGCGGTTCAGTTCCGGTACGGTAAAGCACAGTTCGTAATCTTCTCCACCGGCGAGCGCCCAGCGCAGCGCCTGCTCGGGCTCAACCTGGCGCAGCATGGCGTCGGAGTACGGCATGGCATCAAGATCGATGCGCGCGCCGCAGTCGCTGGCTTTGAGAATATGACCCAGATCGGAGATCAGGCCGTCGGAGAGATCGATGGCCGACGTCGCCAGGTCGCGCAGCGCCTGGCCCTGCAGCACGCGGGGCATCGGACGCAGGTGACGGGCCAGCAGGTAATCGGCATCCGTCGGCGCATCCACCGTCAGACGGTTCTGCAACAGCGCCAGGCCGGCGGCGCTGTCCCCCGGGGTGCCGGTGACATAGATCCAGTCTCCCGGCTTCGCGCCTGAACGTTTCATGGCGCGCCCTGGCGGCACAAAGCCGTGGATACCCAGGGTCATGGCGAGCGGGCCGCGGGTGGTATCGCCGCCAATCAGCTGCATATCGTAGTAGTCAAGCTGGACAAACAGGCTGTCGCTGAAGGCTTCCAGCCAGGCTTCATCCACCTCCGGCAAGGTCAGCGCCAGGGTGAGCCACGCCGGCTCCGCGCCCATCGCCGCGAGGTCGCTCAGGTTTACCGCCAGCGCTTTATAGGCGAGGTCGGCCGGGTCGATATCGGGTAAGAAGTGATTGCCCGCCACCAGAGTGTCGGTGCTGATTGCCAGCGTTTTTTTCTCGGGAATATTCAGGAGAGCGCAGTCGTCGCCGATACCGGTTTCGACATCAAGACGAGCGCTTTTAACGCGATCAAAATAACGGGCAATCAGGGAGAATTCGCCACATGCCATACGTTATGCCTCAGCAAAATAATAAATAAGGCCGGGTTGCGAGGCGACCCTCGCAAAACCCGGCCTGCAGTTTACTTCTTGTGGGGACGAATTACCGGAGCCGCTTTGTCCAGCACGCCGTTGACGAACTTGTGGCTATCTTCAGCGCCGAAGGTTTTCGCCAGTTCGATAGCTTCATTGATGGCCACTTTATACGGTACGTCATCACGTTTGGATAGCTCAAACAGCGCGATACGCAGCACCGCTTTTTCCACCTGACCCAGCTCTTCCAGCTGACGGGACAGGTAGGGCTTCATCAGGCCGTCGAGGTACGCGCTGTTAGTCGCCACTCCGGACAGCAGTTCGCGGAAATACAGAACATCAACATCTTTTACGTCCTGTTCCGCCAGGAACTGGTATTCGACATCAGCGATGTCGTTGTGGGACAACTGCCAGGAGTAGAGCGCCTGAACGGCACACTCACGGGCGCGGCGACGAGCAGCAGGTTTCACGGAATTCCCCTTACAAAAATCAGGCCTTGATGGCTTTCAATACGTTAATCATTTCCAGCGCGGTCAGCGCAGCTTCAGCGCCTTTGTTACCGGCTTTGGTGCCAGCGCGCTCGATGGCTTGTTCAATACTTTCAGTGGTCAGAACACCAAAGGCTACCGGGATTTCGCTGTCCTGAGCGACGTGCGCCAGGCCATTGCTGGCACCGCCAGCCACATATTCAAAGTGGGCGGTACCGCCGCGAATCACCGTACCCAGCGCAATCACCGCGTCATATTTACCGGTTTTCGCCAGTGCGCCAGCCGCCAGCGGCAGCTCGTACGCGCCTGGAACCCAAACAACGGTGATGTTTTCATCTTTTACCTGACCAATGCGTTTCAGGGCGTCAATCGCACCTTCCAGCAGGCTGTCATTGATAAAGTTGTTGAAACGCGCAATGGTGATGGCGACGCGAGCGTCCGGGGTAGCAACGTTAGCTTCAATAATGTTCATACTCTTCCTTCGGGTTCATGTGCCCCGCAAGGGGGGCGGATTTTATCATATTATTCTGAGCGCTGCTTCCTAATAATCAGGAAAGCCTCACGCAGTGGTTAAATGCAGGCAGACATCCGGGCCAACCTGACGTATCTCATTGAATTTGAAATGGGGCGCCTGGCTCAGTTCTTCAAGCCCCGGCAGCGCGCATAATCCACGCGCCGCATTGCCTAACAGTTTAGGCGCAATATAGACGATAAGCTCGTCGACCAGGCCCGCCTGCAGCAGCGCCCCGGCAAGCGTGGCCCCCGCCTCCACCCAGATGCTGTTGATCTGCTGTTTGCCAAGCAGCATCATCAGCAGCACCAGATCGAGATGGCCGTTATGTTCCGGAACCAGCAGCGTGCGCACGCTGTCCGGCCACTGGCGCTCATCGGCGCCCAGGCGGGCAAACAGCATTTCCCCCGCCTGCTGCACCATACGATGCTCAGGCGTGACGCGGTTCTGGCTGTCGATAACGACGCGCAGCGGCTGGCGCAAATTCTCTTCGGGATACAGCGCCTGGGTATCGGCGCTCAGCTCCTGCCAGCGCACGGTCAGCGCCGGATCGTCCGCCAGCACGGTGGCGCTGCTGGTCAGGATAGCATGGCTCTGGGCGCGCAAACGCTGCACGTCGCGTCGCGCCTGCGGGGAGGTGATCCACTGGCTTTCGCCGCTGGCCATCGCCGTGCGGCCGTCCAGCGAGGCGCCCAGCTTGAGCTGGACCCAGGGAAAACCGGTGCGCATCCGCTTCAGGAAGCCCTTATTCAGCGCTTCCGCCTCGTTCATCATCAGCCCGTGGCTGACGTCAATACCGGCCTGCTGCAGACGGTACAGGCCGCGCCCCGCCACCTGCGGGTTAGGATCCTGCATCGCGGCGACCACGCGGCTGACGCCGGCGGCAATCAGGGCGTCGCAGCACGGCGGCGTACGACCGTGGTGGCTGCAGGGCTCGAGGGTGACGTAGGCGGTGGCGCCTCGCGCCTTTTCCCCGGCCATCCGCAGGGCGTGCACTTCGGCATGCGGCTCGCCGGCGCGATAGTGGAACCCTTCGCCGACGATCTCGCCGTCTTTAACAATGACGCAGCCAACGTTAGGGTTAGGATGGGTGGTAAAGCGACCGCGGGCGGCGAGCTTGAGCGCACGCGCCATGTACATTTCGTCCTGCATGGCTTAGTCCTGTAAGCGGGCGATCTCTTCGCCGAATTCTTTGATATCTTCGAAGCTGCGATAGACCGACGCAAAGCGAATATAGGCGACTTTATCCAGTTTTTTCAGCTGCTCCATCACCAGGTTGCCGATCATTTTGCTGGCCACTTCGCGCTCGCCGGTGCCGCGCAGATGGGTTTTGATATGGTTGACCGCCATTTCGACGTCATCGGCGCTGACCGGACGTTTCTCCAGCGCTTTCAGCATCCCACTGCGCAGCTTGTCTTCGTTGAAGGGTTCACGCACATCGTTACTCTTCACCACCCGCGGCATGACCAGCTCCGCCACTTCGAAGGTAGTAAAGCGCTCATTACAGACCAGACACTGCCGACGGCGACGCACGGAAGAGCCTTCCCCTACCAGACGAGAGTCGATCACTTTGGTATCCACGGCGAAACAGAAAGGGCAATGCATAGCGCGTCCTGACAGGTAGTTAAACTGAAGGGTAGTTTACCGCGAAGTGACCTGACTACAAAGAAAGAGCTTTTGAGACAAAGGATCTATGGGAGAGTCAGGCGGTTTGGCTACCATTAAGCATCCTCTGCAAACGGAATCCTGACTATGACAAGACGTTACCTGAAACTCGCCATCGCGGGCAGCCTGTTTACCCTGACCGCCTGCGCCCAGCAAAGCGAAATCCGCCAGATGCACCAGAGCGTGAGTACGCTGAGCCAGGAGATGACCCAGCTAAATCAGCAAACGATCAAAATTACCCAGCAAAACGCGCTGAACGCGAAATCCACCCGCGGCGTCTATCTGCTGCCGGAGGCGAAAACCCCGGCGCGGCTGGAGAGCCAGATCGGCACCCTGCGCATGTCGGTGGCGAGCATTACGCCGGATGGCGACGGGTCACGCCTGACCTTACGTATTCAGGGCGAATCCAACGATCCGCTGCCGGCCTTTACCGCCACCGTCGCCTCCGGACAGGTCACCGGTACTACCCACAGCTACCAGGAAGTGAATGTTCAGGATCAATTGATCAGCGCCCCGGCCAGCATTCTCGCCCCCAGCGATGTCGATATCCCGCTGCGCCTGAACGTGACGCCGGACAAAGTCGGTTTTATTCGCGTCCACGATATCCAGCCCGCCGCCGCGCAGTAAGCCTTGCCGCCGGGCTTCCCCCTGCCCGGCGACGCCCTGTCCCGTTATTCTTATCCACTTACAACTTTTCGCAAGAGTTCATTAGAAATCGTTCTGCATCGCGATTTTCAGTAGCATTTTGTCAAGAAATGCATAGAATCGTGAACGCAATCGATTACGCATGTTCTGGTTATGTGAAACAACACGTATTTTTGTGAGCAATGATTCCTATAATAGACCCCCACAGAAACACGAAATATTTAGAAACGCTTCGGCACTTCTTTTAACGCCTTCAGGCTCAATTTAAACAGTGGCATTCCTATGAAAAAAACATTACTGGCAGCGGGTGCGGTTGTGGCGCTCTCCACTTCTTTTACCGCGGGCGCGGCAGAAAACGATAAACCGCAGTATCTGTCTGACTGGTGGCACCAGAGTGTTAACGTGGTGGGTAGCTACCACACCCGTTTTGGACCGCAGATCCGTAACGATACCTACCTGGAATACGAAGCGTTCGCCAAAAAAGACTGGTTTGATTTCTACGGCTATATCGATGCCCCGGTATTCTTCGGCGGCAACAGCACGGCAAAAGGTATCTGGAACAACGGCTCCCCGCTGTTTATGGAGATCGAACCGCGCTTCTCTATCGATAAGCTGACCAACACCGACCTGAGCTTCGGGCCGTTCAAAGAGTGGTATTTCGCGAACAACTATATCTACGATATGGGCCGCAATGACTCCCAGGAGCAGAGCACCTGGTATATGGGTCTGGGTACCGATATCGACACCGGCCTGCCGATGAGCCTGTCGCTGAACGTCTACGCCAAATACCAGTGGCAGAACTACGGCGCGTCCAACGAAAACGAGTGGGACGGCTACCGCTTCAAAGTGAAATACTTTGTGCCGCTGACCGACCTGTGGGGCGGTTCGCTGAGCTACATCGGCTTCACCAACTTCGACTGGGGCTCTGACCTCGGCGATGACAACTTCTACGATCTGAACGGGAAGCACGCGCGCACCAGCAACTCCATCGCCTCCAGCCATATCCTGGCGCTGAACTATGCGCACTGGCACTACTCGGTGGTGGCCCGTTACTTCCATAACGGCGGCCAGTGGGCTGACGATGCCAAGCTGAACTTCGGCGATGGCGATTTCAGCGTCCGCTCAACCGGTTGGGGTGGTTACTTCGTGGTTGGTTACAACTTCTGATTGCTGAAACGGCAGGACAGCGCCCGGGCCACCCGGGCGTTTTTATTTCTCCCACACGTCGCAGCGGACCTTGCGCAGAAAATCGCTTAACGAGCGGTCGGCGCACTCGCTGAATCGACGCTCGGTCGCCCTGACCGCCAGACAGCGGTCGAGGCGAAAGTTGCGATAATCATTGCGCAGCTCGCACCAGGCCACCAGCAGCCAGCGCTCCCCCCAGAAAAACAGCCCCAGCGGCAGCACGTCGCGCTCGGTCACCCGACCGGACTCATCCTGATAGCGCAGCGCCAGCACCTGCTGGCTGGAGACCGCCTGATGAATGACGTCAAAGAAGGTTTTGGCATAGCGATGGGCGCCGAGATCGGGGGCAAACAGGCGGGTCTGCTCCGCCTGGCGCCGGCGCGCCTCCGGCAGGATCGCCAGCATCTTCTCCTGGGCAGACTCCAGCGATTGCGACAGCGCCTCGCCGCCCCAGGTTTTCAGCAGCCGGATCGCGGCGATCAGCGCTTCGGATTCTTTGGTGGTCAGCATCAGCGGCGGCAGATCGTAGCCCGCCAGCAGGCGATAACCACTCCCCGCCTCGCCCTCCACCGGCACGCCGGAGAGGGAGAGATCGCGAATATCGCGATACACGGTGCGCTCCGACACGCCCAGCCGCTCCGCCAGCAGCGCGGCGGTAGTGAGCCGCCTGCCGCGCAGGATCTGCACAATCTGAAATAAACGGTCGGCGCGTCGGGTCATGTCTCACTTCACAAAAAGTTCAGGTTAAGCCGGTTGGTGCAGGCCGACGCGGTTGCCCTCGCTGTCAGTAAACAGCGCGATGGTGCCAATATCATTCGGCAGCGTCAGCGGCCCGAAAACACATGCCCCACCCGCCGAGGCAACGCGGTCGAGGGTGGCGGCAAGATGGTCTGTATGCAGGTAAATAATAGCGCCCTGCGCAGAGGGCGCGATACCCTCAAATTTGGCCAGCGCGCCGCCGGGGGCCGGATCCTGATGCGGGAACACCGCCAGCTCGGCGCAGTCCATGGTTTCGCGACGCAGTGTCACCTGCATCACCGGCTCATAAAACGCGACGGCGCGATCCATATCGGCGACCGGAATTTCAAACCAGTTAATCACGTTATTCATACTTCCTCCTGCTCGTTAGTGAGTTCAGAAGGAGTGTATGGGAGGGCTCCTGACAGCATACTGTCAGCAGGTTTTGTCGCGGGCAAAAAAAATCCCGGCCGCCTGGCCGGGATTGCGTTATTTCTACTGAACCGTATTACGGCAGAATAGACGGCTGGTCCGCCCCTTCTTTTTCGACCTTCTGCTGCAGCAGATGCTCGCGCTTCATGCCCAGCTTCAACGCCAGCGCGGAGGCGACGTAGATAGAAGAAGCCGTACCGATGGAGACACCGATCAGCATGGTCAGCGAGAAGCCTTCCAGAATCGGGCCGCCGAACAGGAACAGCATCAGGATCACCATCAGGGTGGTCCCGGAGGTGATCAAGGTACGGTGCAGCGTCTGGGTCAACGACACGTTGAAGATCTCGTACGGCGTACCGCGGCGGATCTTACGGAAGTTTTCACGGATACGGTCCGATACCACGATACTGTCGTTCAGCGAGTAGCCGATAACCGACATCAACGAGGCCACAATGGTCAGGTCGATCTCGATATGGAACAGCGACAGCACCCCCATGGTGATCACCACGTCGTGCGCAAGGGCGATAACCACCCCCGCCGCCAGACGCCATTCGAAGCGGAAGCCGACGTAGATCAGGATACAGACCAGCGCGGCAATCAGCGCCAGGGCGCCGGTTTGCGCAAGGTCCGCGCCGACGCTCGGGCCGACAAACTCAATACGCTTCACCGCCGCGTTCTGGCTGGTCGATTCGTTAATCACCGTCACGACCTTGCTGCCCAGCTCCTGGCTGACGTTGGCGTCATGCACCGGCGGCATACGTACCATGATGTCGCGGCTGCTGCCAAAGTTCTGCACCTGCGGCTCTTCAAAGCCCGCTTTTTGCAGAGAATCGCGCATCTGGTCCAGATCGACCGGCTTCTCAAGGGTAATTTCGATCACCGTACCGCCGGTGAAGTCGAGCCCCCAGTTAAAGCCGCGGACGCCGATGATGGCGATCGACACAATCAGCAGAAAACCTGAAATGCCGAAGGCCCAGTAGTCCCAGCGCATAAAGTCCCAGACTTTACGGCCGTGGTTCAATTGTTCAACAGTATATTCCTGTGCCACAACGCACTCCTCAGATAGACAGCTTTTTAACGCGCTTGCCGCCGTACAGCAGGTTCACGATGGCACGGGTGCCGACGATAGCGGTAAACATTGAGGTCGCGATACCGATACCGGTAGTAATCGCAAACCCTTTAATGGCACCGGTACCGACCGCGTACAGGATGATCACTTTGATAAGCGTCGTCACGTTGGCGTCGAAGATCGAGCTGAACGCGCCGCGATAACCTTCGTCAATCGCCTGCTGAACGGTACGCCCGTTGCTCAGCTCTTCTTTGATACGCTCGTTGATCAGAACGTTAGCATCGACCGCCACCGCAAGGGTTAACACGATACCCGCGATGCCCGGCATGGTCAGCGTCGCCCCCGGGATCAGGGACATAATGCCGACAATCAGCACCAGGTTGGCAATCAGCGCCGAGGTCGCAATCAGACCGAACTTCTTATAGAAGAGGATCATGAACAGGATGGAGACCACCAGGCCGGCCAGACAGGCTTCCAGACCCTGCTTGATGTTCTGCATGCCAAGGGTTGGGCCGATAGTCCGCTCTTCGACGATCTGAATCGGCGCAATCAACGCGCCGGCACGCAGCAGCAGCGACAGCTGGCGCGCTTCGTTCGGGTTGCTGATACCGGTAATACGGAAGCTGTTGCCCAGACGCGACTGGATGTTGGCGATGTTAATCACCTCTTCCTCTTTCGCCAGGATAGCGCGACCGTTGGCGTCTTTCTTACCGCTGTCTTTATACTCCACGAACAGGGTCGCCATCGGCTTGCCGATGTTGTCCTTGGTGAAGTTGGACATGATGTTACCGCCCGCGCTGTCCAGCGAGATGTTGACCTGCGGCTGGTTGTACTCATCCATGCTGGAGGTCGAGTCGGTGATATGGTCACCGGTCAGGATCACCCGCTTGTACAGCACCACCGGCTGGCCTTCACGCGTCTCTTTCACTTCCGAGTCGCCCGGCACGCGGCCTGAGGCGGCGGCGGACTGGTCCACGTTGGTATTGACCAGACGGAACTCGAGGGTCGCGGTCGCGCCAAGGATCTCCTTCGCCCGCGCGGTATCCTGGATACCCGGCAGCTCAACCACGATGCGGTCAGCGCCCTGACGCTGAACCAGCGGTTCGGCGACGCCCAGCTGGTTCACACGGTTACGCAGAATGTTAATGTTCTGCTGAACCGCATACTCACGAGCTTCTTTCAGGCGCTCATCGGTCATCACCGCTTTCAGGCTGTTGTCACCCTGAGAGGAGATCACCAGATCGCGATGGCGAGGGCTGAGATAAGAGATAGCCTGGTCGCGCGCCGCGCTGTCGCGGAAGACGATGCTCAGACCATAGTTGTCTTCCTTACGCACGGTCGCGTAAGGAATGCCTTTGTCGCGCAGCTCGCTGCGCAGGCTATCGATGTTCTGTTCCTGCAGTTTGCCTAACGCGGTGTCCATGTCGACTTCCATCAGGAAGTGCACGCCGCCGCGCAGATCAAGACCCAGCTTCATCGGCTCGGCATAGAGTGCCGCCAGCCAGCGTGGGGTTGCCGGAGCAAGGTTTAGCGCCACGACGTATTTGTCACCCAACACGGTAAGCAGCGCTTCACGCGCGCGCAGCTGGGTATCAGTGGTGTCGAAGCGCGCAAGAATAGCGCCCTCTTCCAGTGCCACAGACTTCGCGGTAATTTTTTCTTCTTGTAAAGTTTTCTGGACCTGGATCAGCGTTTGCTCACTGGCGGCGACGCCGCGCGCGCCAGTGATTTGAACAGCCGGATCCTCACCATACAGGTTGGGAAGCGCATAGATCAGGCCGACGACAATGACGACGACCAGCATGACATACTTCCACAAAGGATAACGGTTTAACACGGCAGTTCCCTTTGGGAAAAGTTAGATTACAGCGCCTTCATGGTGCCTTTCGGCAGAACGGCAGCAACGAAGTCACGTTTGATAACCACTTCAGTGGTATCGTTCAGCGCGATAGCAATGTAGCCAGTTTCCGCTACTTTGGTCACGCGACCGACCAGACCGCCGTTGGTCAGCACTTCATCACCTTTGGCGATGGAGTTCATCAGGTTCTTATGTTCCTTGGTGCGCTTCTGCTGTGGACGCAGGATCATGAAGTAAAAAATCAGACCGAACACCACCAGCATCAGAATCAGAGACATCGGGCTGCCCTGCGCCGGTGCACCCGTTGCCGCTACCGCATCAGAAATAAAAAAGCTCATTGAAATTCCCTCATTATTAAAATTAATCAACGTTCAAAGGAGGCACGGTGCGCCCCTGACGTTGGTAAAAATCGGTCACGAAGCTCTCTAATTTACCCTCTTCGATAGCCTTGCGTAAACCAGCCATTAAACGCTGATAGTAGCGCAGGTTATGAATGGTATTGAGACGCGCGCCCAATATTTCGTTGCAACGGTCAAGGTGATGCAAGTAAGCGCGTGAATAATTGCGACATGTATAGCAATCACACTCGGCGTCCAGCGGCGCGGTATCGCTTTTGTGCTTCGCGTTGCGGATTTTCACCACGCCGTCGGTGACGAACAGGTGGCCGTTACGCGCGTTGCGCGTCGGCATGACGCAGTCGAACATATCGATACCGCGACGTACCCCTTCCACCAGATCTTCCGGCTTCCCGACGCCCATCAGGTATCGTGGTTTATCGGCCGGGATCTGCGGGCAGACGTGCTCCAGAATACGGTGCATGTCTTCCTTCGGCTCGCCGACCGCCAAACCGCCGACAGCGTAGCCATCAAAGCCAATCTCTACCAGACCTTTCACCGAGATATCACGTAAATCTTCGTAAACGCTGCCCTGAATGATGCCGAACAGCGCATTTTTATTGCCAAGGCTATCGAAACGGTCGCGGCTGCGCTTCGCCCAGCGCAGAGACATTTCCATCGAGCGCTTGGCGTAATCCCAGTCCGCCGGGTACGGCGTACATTCGTCGAAGATCATCACGATATCAGAACCGAGATCGTACTGAATCTCCATGGATTTTTCCGGATCGAGGAAAATCGGATCGCCGTTGATCGGGTTACGGAAGTGGACGCCCTGCTCGGTGATCTTACGGATATCGCCAAGGCTGAACACCTGGAAGCCGCCGGAGTCGGTCAGGATCGGTCCTTTCCACTGCATAAAATCGTGCAGATCGCCGTGCAGCTTCATGATCTCCTGACCCGGGCGCAGCCACAGGTGGAAGGTGTTGCCGAGAATAATCTGCGCGCCGGTGGCTTCCACCTCTTCCGGCGTCATCCCTTTGACGGTGCCGTAGGTGCCAACGGGCATAAAGGCCGGTGTTTCCACCACGCCGCGCTCAAACACCAGGCGACCGCGGCGGGCGCGACCGTCGGTGGTATCCAGTTCAAATTTCATGCTTGCTCCTGCGTCAGAAAAACAGTCCGACGTTTTGATACTCGCCACGGAATGATTCCGTGGCTAAAAATGCGTCATGGCGTGCCAAAAGCCGGCGGGCCGGCCTTTTCAGGGACGCTCAGAAATAGCCTGCGGATTGTACGTGATAAACATCGCATCCCCGTAGCTAAAAAAGCGATATTTCTGCTCCACCGCTACCTTATAGGCGTTCATGGTGTGCTGATAACCCGCAAACGCCGACACCAGCATAATCAGTGTGGATTCAGGGAGATGGAAGTTGGTCACCAGCGCATCGATCACCTGGTACTGATAACCCGGATAGATGAAAATCTGCGTATCGTCGAAGAACGGCGCGATCAGGGCGTCTTTCGCCGCCTGCGCCGCGCTCTCCAGCGAGCGTACCGAGGTGGTGCCCACCGCGATCACGCGATTGCCGCGCGCTTTCGCCGCCAGCACCGCATCAACCACCTCCTGCGGCACTTCCGCATATTCTGAGTGCATCGTGTGCTCTTCAATGCTGTCGACGCGCACCGGCTGGAAGGTACCCGCGCCCACGTGCAGGGTGACAAACGCCATCTCAACGCCTTTAGCGCGCAGTTTGTCCAGCAGCGGTTCGTCGAAGTGCAGACCCGCAGTCGGGGCGGCTACCGCGCCCGGCCGGGTGCCGTAGACGGTTTGATAGAGCTCGCGGTCAGCGTCTTCGTCCGGGCGATCAATGTAGGGCGGCAGCGGCATATGGCCGATCCCGTTAAGGATCTCCAGCACCGGTCGCTCGTCGTTAAATTCCACTTCAAACAGCGCGCCGTGACGCGCCAGCATGGTGGCCTGAATGCTCTCGTCGTCGCCCAGCAGCAGCTCGGCGCCCGGCTTCGGCGCTTTCGAGGCGCGAATATGGGCGAGGATGCGCTTATCATCCAGCATCCGCTCCACCAGCACTTCAATCTTGCCGCCGCTGGCCTTGCGGCCGAACAGACGCGCCGGGATCACCCGGGTGTTGTTAAACACCAGCAGATCGCCGGGATTGAGCTTATCGAGGATGTCGGTGAAGGTGCCATGCGTCAGCGCGCCCGTCGGCCCGTCCAGGGAGAGTAAGCGGCAGCTACTGCGCTCAGGCATCGGATAGTGGGCGATCAGGGATTCGGGTAGTTCAAAAGCAAAATCGGTAACGCGCATGACGATAACTCAGACTGAATAAAGAGGCGGGTAGTCTAGTGCCGGGGCGGTCTGCCTGCAACCTTTACCCCTCCGGATGAATGACATAATCTATATTCCAAATCATTCCGAATGCCGCCATGCGGCAGCCGAATGCATCACCGGTGGCAGAGGGCCGCGCGCGGCCAGACAGCACGCCATCCGGGCACCGGGGCTGCCGTTCAGGGCGACGCGCAGCGCTACACCGCTCACTCTGCCCGCCAGAAAGTATTTGAAGGATGTCGTCACTATGAATTTTCTCGCCCACCTGCACCTGGCCCATCTCGCCGGCAGTTCGCTGCCCGGCAATCTGATGGCCGACTTTGTGCGCGGCAACCCGCAGGGCGACTATCCGGCGGAGATTGTTGACGGCATCTATATGCATCGGCGGATTGACGTGCTGACTGACAACCTTGCGGAAGTCAAAGAGGCGCGGGAGTGGTTTCGCCCGCAGACCCGCCGCGTCGCCCCGATCACCCTCGACGTCATGTGGGATCATTTCCTGTCGCAGCACTGGGCGCAGCTCTCCCCTGACCTACCGCTGGAGGAGTTCGTGCGCTACGCCGAGCGGCAGATCGTGCCGATCCTTCCCGACTCGCCGCCCCGCTTCGTCAATCTCAACCAATATCTGTGGTCGGAGCGCTGGCTGGAGCGCTATCAGGAGATGGATTTTATTCAGCGCGTGCTTAACGGCATGGCCAGCCGCCGCCCGCGTCTCGAGGCGCTGCGCGACTCCTGGCAGGATCTGGATACCCACTACGACCGGCTGGAGGGGCAGTTCTGGCGCTTTTATCCGCAGATGATGCGTCAGGCGAAAAACAAACAGCTGTAATCACTGCGACATTGATAGGTAAAAGCTGGCTGAACGATTGTCGGTGCCTCTTTGTGTTATTGGCGGACAGGCTCTATACTTGCCGGCGTTGCGTTTTAAATAACCTTAGTAATTACAGGAGAATCAAATGGTTCTGGTCACTCGTCAAGCGCCGGATTTTACTGCAGCCGCTGTGCTGGGTAATGGTGAGATCGTTGAGAAATTCAATTTCAAACAGCACACCAACGGTAAACCTACCGTTCTGTTCTTCTGGCCGATGGACTTCACCTTCGTTTGCCCGTCTGAGCTGATCGCGTTCGACAAACGTTACGAAGAATTCCAGAAACGCGGTGTGGAAGTGGTTGGCGTTTCCTTCGACTCCGAGTTCGTGCACAACGCATGGCGTAACACCCCGGTAGACCAGGGCGGCATCGGCCCGGTTAAATACGCGATGGTTGCTGACATCAAACGTGAAATCCAGAAAGCTTACGGTATCGAGCATCCGGACGAAGGCGTTGCCCTGCGCGGTTCCTTCCTGATCGACGCTAACGGCGTGGTTCGCCACCAGGTGGTTAACGACCTGCCGCTGGGCCGTAACATCGACGAAATGCTGCGCATGGTTGACGCGCTGCAGTTCCACGAAGAGCACGGCGAAGTTTGCCCGGCGCAGTGGGAAAAAGGAAAAGAAGGTATGGCTGCCTCTCCGGAAGGCGTTGCAAAATACCTGACCGAAAACGTCTCCAGCCTGTAATCGGCACACGTTTTTATAAAAGGCTCGCTCAGGCGGGCCTTTTTTGTTAGCGATGTCAAAATTTAGGAAAATGACCCGGCGATATTTGTGACCAGGAATACACTTCTGCCGAAAAATTTCGCTCTGCCTCTCATTTTTTCTCTGTCAAATTTCAGCGCCAAATCTCAACCACTCCATAACTCACTGAAAATCATATAAATTATTTATATGGTTTTCTGCCGGCACTTTGCCGTCGATGTGATCGCCATCAATATTTAAAACCGCGGATGTGATCTCATCCATCATTTTTATCAATGTATTTAGTCATGATTTTACTCAGGAACAGGAATACGTTCAGGAGAAGAGAATGGATATTATTTTTGACCCGACGTTAATTGCCCTGAAGCAGAATATTTCCCATGCGGAAGAGGCCATCGAACTGGCGGGTTCTTTACTCGCCAGGCGTCAGATTTGCAGCGCCGAATATGTCAGCGAGATGCTGACGGTATACGAAGATTTTGGCGCCGCCATCGTGATAGATGACGGGATTGCCATGCCGCACGCCCGCCCGGAAAAAGGGGCATTGCAGACCGGATTTTCGCTTGTCACCACCGCCAAGCCAGTGACCTTCGGCCACGATGAGTTCGATCCGGTTACCGTCGTCATCGCCATCGCCGGCGCCGATGCTGACAGTCATATCAAAATGATCCAACTGATAGCCTCGCTGATCGAGTCAGATATCGTGACCTTTCTTCAGCAGGAAACTGACGTGAATTCAGTCTTACATTTCATCCAAAAACAAATGGAGTAGTCATTATGTTAGTTATCAGAACGGTTTGTGGTAACGGTATTGGCAGTTCATTGATGGCTGCGAATAATGTGAAGAAGATCTGTGAAGAATTAGGTATCAAAGCGGACGTCGCCTCGGTCGATTTTGCTAACGCCGTCGGGGAAAAAGCCGACCTTTATGTCACGATCAAAGAACTGGCAAATCAATTTCCGGCCCACTGTCATGTCGCCATTATTCGCAGCTATGTCCATAAAGCAAAAATCGCCGAGGATATTACCGACGCGCTGATGAAAATTGCTGCGACTCACTCTTAATCAGCATAGAGGGAACGACCATGCAGGCTATTCTTAGTTTCTTAACGGAAATATTCAGTCAACCCGCTTTTTTAATGGGGCTTATCGCCTTCGTTGGCTTAGTGGCGCTGCGCTCCCCCGGCAACAAACTCCTTACCGGCACATTAAAGCCGATTTTAGGCTATTTGATGTTGAGCGCTGGCGCAGGCGTTATCGTTGCCAATCTCAACCCGTTGGGCGGCATTATCGAAGCGGGATTTAATATCCGCGGCGTTATTCCGAACAATGAAGCCATTGTCTCCGTCGCCCAGAAGATGCTGGGCGTGGAAACCATGAGTATTTTGCTGTTGGGCTTTATTTTCAATCTGATCATTGCCCGCTGCACAAAATATAAATATATCTTTCTCACCGGTCATCACTCATTCTTTCTCGCCTGCCTGTTCTCCGCCGTCCTGCAGGCGGCGGAGTTCCAGGGCTGGATGTTGATCCTGATCGGCGGATTCCTGCTGGGCTCATGGTCGGCCATCTCCCCCGCCATTGGCCAGCGTTACACCAGGCAGGTGACCGAGGACGGCGGGATCGCCATGGGCCATTTCGGCTCACTGGGCTACTACCTCTCGGCGTGGATCGCCAGCCGGACCGGTAATCCGGCAAACTCCTTCGCCGATACCGAAATCTCAGAGAAATGGGGTTTTCTGCGCGATACCACCGTCACCACCGGTATCGTGATGTTTGTCATCTACTTTGTCTGCAGCGCTGTCGCCGGGTCGGCGTACCTGAGCACCATCACCGACCAGAACATGCTGATCTTCTCCGTGCTGACCGGTCTGCAGTTCGCCGTTGGCGTAGCCATTGTCTACAACGGCGTGCGCTTGATCCTGGGCGATCTGGTGCCGGCATTCCAGGGCATCAGCCAGAAACTGATCCCGGACTCCATCCCGGCCGTTGACTGCGCGGTGTTCTTCACCTTTAGCCCCACCGCAGTGGTGGTGGGATTCATCAGCTCCTTTGTGGGCGGGCTGGTCGGGATGCTCATGCTCGGCGGACTGGGCATGGCGCTGATTATTCCCGGCATGGTGCCGCACTTCTTCTGCGGCGGTACCTCCGGGGTCTTTGCCGACAAGCTGGGCGGTAAGCGCGGTTGTATCATCGCCGCCTTTATCGGCGGGATCTTCCTGGCCTTCCTGCCGGCGATGCTGCTGCCGGCGCTCGGCAACCTCGGGTTTGAAAACAGCACCTTCGCCGATTTCGACTTCGCGGTGTGGGGCATCATTATCGGTAACGCGTTTACCCAGTTTGGCCAGGTCACTATCTACCTGATTTGTCTGGCGCTGCTCGTCGCGCTGCTGGCGCCTTTCTGCTTCCGTCAGGTACGAGTGGTGGGCAACACGCTCAGCTATGAGGAGCTTATCGCCAAGCAGAAAAATGAATAAGCGAGGTCATTTTTCCCGGCGGGACGGTCAAGCTTCCCGCCGCTGACAAATAATCAGGAGTGGTTATGGCTATTTTGTCCATTGGATTTGCTTGTTTCGATCAGTTTTTCTTTCTCAATGAATGGCCCCAGGAGAATACTAAAAACTTTTGTCATGATTTTATCGAAAGCGGCGGCGGCCCGGCGGCCAATGCGGCCTGGCTGCTGGGATTATGGGGGGAGGAGGTCTATTACATCGGCCATCTGCATCAGGATCTTTACGGTCAGCGCATTATCGATGAGTTTGCCGAAGCGGGCGTGGATACCAGCCAGGTGGTTTTCTCCGATGACATGATCACCCCGCTGGCCTCGGTGCTCGTCAATCGCTTAACGGGTTCGCGGACGATTATTACCCGCAAGATGCAAACACCGCCTTCCCTGACCTACGATCAAAAGCTCAAACTGGACGACCTCGCCGAGCGACTGATTGCCGCCGAGGAGCCAGTCACTATTTTAATTGACGGCCATGAGGCGGAAATCAGTGAATATTTAATTAAGAAACTACCCAACGCCAGAGTCGTGATGGACGGCGGGTCACTGCGTGCCAGCAATATTAAACTGGCGGCCTGGACCGACTATTTTGTGGTGAGCGAACATTTTGCCCGCGACTATATGAGCTATCGCTCTCTGAGCACCGAAGCAGAAATTAAAGCGGCGCTGATTGAGCTGAATAAAATTTGCCGCGGCGAGGCATTTATTACCCTTGGCGAAAAAGGCTGCGCTTTTTTAAAAAGCGGTATGCTGCAGATCGTTCCTTCCTGGCTGTGCAATGCCGTGGATACCACCGGAGCCGGGGATGTATTTCACGGCGCCTTCAACTATGGCGTCCACTACTCATGGCACATAGATAATATTATTTTATTTGCCAGCCTCACCGCCGCCATTTCTATTGAGAAAAAAGGGGTACGGGAATCTATGCCGGACCTGGCGGTCGTCCACCACTCGTTAAATAGCTACGAGAGAAACTTAAAGCAATATTTTGAAGAATAACTGTATTTAATAAATATCAAGAGGTGAATATGTTAGTGTCGATGAAGGACATGCTTCAGCATGCCCTGAGGGACGGCTACGCCGTCGGTCAGTTCAACATTAATAATCTGGAATGGGTTGGCGCCGTATTAAGCACCGCCCAGCAGTGCCGCTCACCGGTTATTTTGGGCGTGTCCGGCGGCACGGTTAAGCATATGCTCGGGTTAAAATGTATTCATGACATCGTGGTTAACGCCATGGAGTATTTACATATTGATGTTCCGGTGGCGCTGCATCTGGATCATGGCACCACCCGGGAGGCCTGCGAAGCGGCGATCGCCGCCGGCTTCAGTTCCATTATGTTTGATGGCTCGCATCTGCCGTTCAGGGAAAACCTGGCCATTACCCGCCACCTGGTGACGCTGGCGCACAGCAAAGGTATCTCCGTGGAGGCCGAACTGGGGACTATCGCTGGTAGCGAAGACGGCATTGTCAATTCCGAAGTCATCTATGCCGATCCGCAGGAGTGCTACACCCTGGTGACAGAAACCCAGGTGGACTGCCTCGCCGCCGCGCTGGGCTCCACCCATGGCCTGTATAAAGGCAAAGCCAGGCTGGGATTTAGCGAGATGAAAGCCATTGCCGAGCGGGTGAAGGTTCCGCTGGTACTGCATGGCGGCACCGGTATTGCCGATGAGGATATGCGCCGGGCGATTGCCTGCGGCACCGCCAAGATTAACGTTAATACCGAAAATATGTACGCCTGGTGCCAGCAGGTGAAGGCGATCTTCGCTGCCGACACCGGGCACGATGTGAACGATCCGCGGAAAGTGATCGCCCAGGGACTGCAGCCGGTACGCGAGATGATTGCCCGCCGCATGGCGCTATTTGGCTCACAGCAGCGCTATTGATGCGTGAAAGGTGGCTGAGACCTCCGCCCCTGAGCTACCGGGGCGGAGGCGTCAGGCATCAGAAGGCAAAGCAGGAGCAGCCCAGCACGCCCCAGAAGGCCTGCTCGTCGGAGACCGGGATCGACGATTTCCGCGCGATATCATGCTGATGGCCGTGAACGCCGCAGCTACCGCAGCACTGGTGCATCTGTACCATGGCGCCAATTTTAGCCGCCGCCGGCGGAGCGGAACGGTAATGGCCCGGGACCTTCGCCACCGGCGACCACTCCGGCAGCACTGGAATCGGCGGCGGCGCCAGCGGCGAGAAGTGACCGGCGGCATACACCACTTTGCCGTCAACCACCGTCAGCACCGACTCAATGCCTTTGATCTCCTCTTCCGCGACGCTGAAATAGTCCTTCGACAGCACCACCAGATCGGCAAGCTGACCGGCGGCCAGACGGCCCTTTTTCCCCTGCTCGCTGGAGAACCAGGCGCTGCCCGCCGTCCACAGCTCCAGCGCGACATCGCGCGGCAGCCGGTTGTTGTCGTCATACATCGCCATCCCGCCGACGGTGCGCCCGGATACCAGCCAGTACAGCGCGGTCCACGGGTTATAGCTGGCGACGCGGGTGGCATCGGTCCCCAACCCTACCGGTACGTCCAGCTCCAGCATTTTCGCCACCGGCGGCGTATGTTTCACCGCCTCTTTGCCGTAGCGATCGACAAAATATTCGCCCTGGAAAGCCATCCGGTGCTGCACCGCAATGCCGCCCCCCAGCGCCTTCACCCGCTCAATGTTGCGCTCGGTAATGGTCTCGGCATGGTCGAAGAACCAGTGCAGGCCGTTAAACGGAATGTCGCGGTTCACCTTCTCAAACACGTCCAGCATCCGGCTGATGGACTCGTCGTAGGTGGCATGCAGGCGGAACGGCCAGCGATGTTCCACCAGGTGGCGCACCACCCGCTCCAGCTCATCCTCCATGCCTTGCGGCAGATCCGGCCGCGGCTGCAGGAAATCTTCAAAATCCGCCGCCGAAAACACCAGCATCTCGCCGGCGCCGTTGGCGCGATAGAAGTCGGTCCCCTGCCCCGGCTTCAGCATGTCGGTCCAGCGTTCGAAGTCCTCCAGCTCCTGCTTCGGCCGCTGGGTAAACAGGTTGTAGGCGATGCGCACGGTCATTTGCTCTTTCGCATGCAGCTGTTCGATAATTTCGTAATCTTCCGGGTAGTTCTGGAAACCGCCCCCGGCGTCGATGGCGCTGGTCAGCCCCAGCCGGTTCAGCTCGCGCATAAACTGGCGGGTGGAGTTCACCTGCAGATCCAGCGGCAGCTTCGGCCCTTTGGCCAGGGTGGCGTAGAGGATCATGGCGTTTGGTTTGGCGATCAGCATCCCGGTCGGGTTGCCGTGGCTATCGCGGACGATCTCGCCGCCCGCCGGATCCGGCGTCTCTTTGGTATATCCCACAGCTTTCAGCGCCGCGCGGTTCAGCAGCGCGCGATCGTAGAGATGCAGCACAAACACCGGCGTATCGGGCGCCGCGTCGTTTAGCTCTTCCAGGGTCGGCATCCGTCGTTCGGCGAACTGGAATTCGCTCCAGCCGCCGACCACCCGCACCCACTGCGGGGAGGGTGTGCGATCCGCCTGCTCCTTGAGCATTCGCAGCGCATCGGCCAGCGAGGGCACCCCCTCCCAGCGGAGCTCAAGGTTGTAGTTCAATCCACCGCGGATCAGGTGCAGGTGAGAATCGTTGAGGCCCGGGATCACCGTATGCCCTTTGAGATCGACGATCTGCGTCCCCTCGGCGGCAAAGCTCATGATCCGATCGTGGCTTCCGGTGGCAACAATTTTTCCGTCGGCGATGGCCACGGCTTCCGCCAGCGGATTCGCGCGATCGAGGGTATGAATCTGGCCGTGGGTCAGAATCAGTGTGGCAGTTTGCGACATAACGCACTCCTTGGGGAGGCTGACTCAGTTTTTCTTCAACCAGCCAGCAAACAGGCGGGTCACGATGGGCATCCAGAACCAGACCACCAGCGCAACCACGCAGGCATCATTGATCAGGTGCAGCAGCAGGCTCCCCTTAAGCGACGGCAACAGCATGCCGGTCACCGCCGGCACCAGGTTGGTGCTGGGGAAAATCACCAGCAGGGTGATCAGAAACTGTTTCCAGCGCCGCGGCTGGCGCACATTCGCCACCGGCGGGGTAAACCAGAAGGCCGGTTCGGTCCGCACCTCCGTCCGATCGCCCTCCGTCAGCAGCGGGGCAATCTCCGCCACCAGCTGACGACGGGTTTCCGACTGCGTCCAGGCGTAGAGATGCTCCAGGGTGTCGAAGCGGATAATCACGCTCCACAGATTCTGCCCTGCGGCGGGCCGGATCACATTTGCCCCGAGATGGCCGGGAAATTCAGCCGCGATGGGCATAATTTTGCCGAGCCACTCTTCGTAGCGCTGGCCGTGTTGCGGATCGAGCAGATGGCTGATGACCAGGGTCACCGATTTTTGCTGCGCCATAAAGAGTTCCTTGCTTCAGGGGAATGGCAGGATTGCTCCTGCCATTAGCGATAAATGGCTCTGCACAACATCATTCATGCTGCGTCGGGGCGGACAAACGCAGCCAACAAAGAGGCAGCTTGAAGGATGAAGTGAGTTACGCTTTACGCTCTGGCGCGCCGTGCACCATGGTATAAGCGTAATCCACGCCCATCCCGTAGGCGCCGCTGTGTTCGCGCACCAGGTCCATGACCGCATCGTAAGTCGCTTTGCGCGACCAGTCGCGCTGGTACTCCAGCAACACCTGCTGCCAGGTCACCGGCACCGCACCCGCCTGCACCATCCGGTCAATAGAACGCTCATGGGCGTCGACAGAAGTACCGCCGGAGGTATCGGTGACCACATACACTTCGTAGCCCGCTTCCAGGGCCATCAGCGCCGGAAACGTCAGGCAGACTTCGGTCCACAGAGCGGAGATCACCAGCTTTTTACGGCCGGTCGCTTTCACCGCCGCGACGAAGGCATCGTCTTCCCAGGAGTTCATTGAAGTACGCTCAATCGGCTTGACGTCAGGATGCACGGCCAATAATTCCGGCCAGATATAACCGCTGAAGCTTTTGGTCTCTACGGAAGTGTAAATCACCGGTACATTAAAAATTTTGCCGGCTTTGGCCAGCGCCACGGTGTTATTTTTGAGGGTCTGGCGATCGATATTCGCCACGCCAAATGACATTTGTGGTTGATGATCAATAAAGATAAGGGCGGAATTAGTGGGATCGAGCAGTTCACGAATAGACATTAAATACCTTCTTAATCAATTAGTTAAAAAGATGACATGATGGTTAATGCGTCGTGTAGATCCTGACTGATAAAGCATGGTGAGTATAGCCAGTTATTTCTAACAAGTTATTAAAGTTTTTTTGTGATTTATATTTTGTCAGCGGTTAGTATTGACTCACGCCAGCTTTCATCAAATTTTTACGTCAAACTGTTCTGATTTATTCACTGGCATTGATTATTGCGCTTAGGTACAACAAGGGAAAATAAATTAATGGAAACCCCTGATGCGCGTAAACTTTGATGTTCTGATGATCCTTGATGCGCTGGACCGACACGGATCCTTCGCCACCGCCGCGGAGTCGCTGTATAAAACCCCCGCCGCGCTGAGCTATATGATCCAGAAGCTGGAGAACGATCTGGACATTGTCTTATTGGATCGCTCCGGTCACCGGGCGAAGTTTACCGATACCGGGCGATTGATGCTCGAGAAAGGACGCCAGCTGTTGAGCGCCGCCAGAGATCTGGAAAAGCAGGCCCAGCAGCTAAGCGCCGGCTGGGAGCGAGAGCTGGCGATCGCCCTCGACGCCTCGTTTCCCTTTTCAGCCCTGCTGCCGCTGATCGCCGAGTTCTACGCGCAAAACCCGCAGACGCGGCTGAACTTCAGTCATCACACCCTCGCCGGTTCGTGGGAAGAGCTGACCCACCATGGCGCGGATATTATCCTCGGCGCCATCAATGAGCCGCCTACCTCCGCCGAGTGGTCATGGCAAACCCTCGGCGCGCTGGATAACATTTTCGTGGTCGCCCCGGCCCACCCGCTGGCCGGCGCGGAAGCGCCGCTCAGCAATAAGCAGCTCAGCCAGCACCGGGCGGTAGTGATCCGCGACAGCGCCCGCTATTGCCATCCGCTGAACAGCAACCTGCTTGATGAACAACCGCAAATCGGCGTCGATGATTTCGCCAGCAAAGTCGAACTGCTGTGCGCCGGGCTGGGATGCGGCTTTCTGCCGCGTCATATCGCCCGCCCGTGGCTGGAAAAAGGCTGTCTGGTGGAGAAAAGCGTCGCCGGCTGGCGGGAAAAAGATATCACCTACATGGCCTGGCGCAGCGGGAATGACGGGCTGGCTCAGCGCTGGTGGCGGGAGGCGCTCCTCCGCGACGACCTGCTGAGCCAGCTCTATCGTTAACGGCCGGACCAGACGCAGGCGGAGATAGCCGGGAGGGTCAGCACCCCGTCATGGAAGGCGCCGGCGCCTTCCTGCTGCGTCCAGGCCCCCACGTCCAGCAGCGGCGAATCCTCGATAACCACCTCGCAGGCTTCGCCGCGGTTAATCGCCACCAGCACCCGCTGCTGTTTATAGACGCGGACAAACACCACCACGTTATCCTCGGCGTAAATCACCTGGCAGCCGCCGTAGCGCAGCGCCTGCTGGGCTTTACGCAGTTTCGCCATCCGCTGATACAGCGCCAGCAGCTGGGTATCCTGCAGCGCCGGATCCCACGGGAACGGTTTACGGCAGAACGGATCGTTATTACCATCTACGCCCACCTCATCGCCGTAGTAGATACACGGTACCCCGGGCCAGCTGAACAGCCACACCACCGCCAGCGGCAGGCGCGCTACGTCTTTGCCAAGGAGAGATTTAAAACGCGCTGTATCATGGCTGTCGAGCTGATTGAACATCCGTAGCTGCTGCTGATGCGACAGCCCGGCGCGATAATTATCCATCCACGCCATACAGGTCTGGGCGTCTATCTTCTGCGGATCGTAAGAGATATCGGTATTGGCAAGGAATCCCCAGATCGGGAAGGTGAAGCCGCGGTAGTTCATTGCCGAATCTTCGGCATCCGCCTGCAGCCACTGGCGCGCGTCGCCAAAATGTTCGCCAAAGACAAAGGCTTCTGGCTGCGTTTGCTTCGCCGCCTGGGTGATGCCGGCGATATGCCGCAGGTTATTTCGCGCCCCGCCGCCTTCGCCGAGCATATGCACCACGTCCAGACGCCAGCCGTCCATGCTCCACGGCGCCTTCAGCCAGTGGCGTACGATGCTGTCCTCGCCGGCATAGATCTCGTTGACCAGGCTGGTCGACCGATAGTCGAGCTTCGGCAGACTGGCATAACCCAGCCAGTTGTGCGCCTGCCCCTCCCCGGAGAAGGTAAACCAGTCGCGCCACGGGGAGTCCGGATGATGGCCGGCGCCGCCGCTGCCCTGCTGGTGACGGTCGAACCAGGGATGGGAATCGCCGGTATGGTTGAACACGCCGTCGAGGATCATGCGCATTCCCGCCCGCTGGGTGTTATGGCGCAAGCGGAGCAGCGCCGCATCGCCGCCAAACTGCGGATCGACGCGCCGATAATCCTCCGTGTCATATTTATGCACGCTGGGGGCGGCAAAGACCGGGTTCAGATACAGGGCGGTCACGCCGAGCTGCTTCAGATACGGCAGTTTTTCGCTGATGCCGTCGAGATCGCCGCCGTAGAACGTCGATCCGCCCGCCTCGCCGGTAAGCGGTTCATCCCACGCCTTGCGTACAATCTCCCGTCCCGCCGCGTGATGGTAATAGACCGCGTCCTGTTCGCCGTCACGCGCAGCGCTGCGGGCAAAGCGATCGGGGAAAATCTGATAGAAAACCTGATCGGCCACCCACTGCGGGCCGGCGTCCGGCAGGTCGACGGCGAACTGCTCCAGCCTCGCCGGCGGAAAACGGCTGAAGCCCTGCGGCGTAAACCAGCGCTGATGGTCGGCCCACAGCAGCTTAAAGCTGTAGCGGCGGCGCGGCTGACCGCTGGCGAGATGGATTTCACCGCGCCATGCCACCACCCCCGGCCTCGGCGCCTGGCGGAGGCGCTGCATCGGCAGCGACAGCTCTTCGTTATCTTCTTCCGCGCGCAGCGTGATCCGCTGCGGCAGCGACTCACCGCTTAACCACAGGGTAATAAACAGTCGGTCCTGTTGCACCTTGATAAAGGGTGCAACCGGAAGGTGCCATGCCTTCAACATCGTGAATCCTCATTGTGCAGAATGGGCACACCTTGCCATAGCCGTCAGGCGCAGAACTCATCGTCACAGGATTTTTTGGGGGAGGATAACGGGGGAGGACGCGGGTCGGCAAGCCGCCCCGGTCGCGCGATGCTGACCGGGGCGATGTCGATTACTGAGCCTGCGCCAGGCGGCGCTCGCGACGGGTCTTAAAGACCCAGCCCAGCAGCAGCAGCGCAATCCACGCCATACCGACATACAACGAAATGCGGGTGTCCGGATGATAGCCGATCAGGGCGATAATAAACGCCAGGAACACCAGGCCGACAACCGTGGTCGCCACCCCGCCGGGGACTTTGAATTTCAGGGCCTTGACCTCCTCTGGCGACAGACGGCGGCGGAAGGCAATCTGCGACAGCAGGATCATAATCCACACCCACACGGTGGCGAAAGTGGCCAGCGAGGCGATCACCAGGAAGACGTTTTCCGGCATGATGTAATTGAGGTATACCGCAAACAGCAGCGCAATGGTCATCACCATCACCGTCACCCACGGAATACCGCGACGCGAGGTTTTGGCGAACACCTTCGGCGCGCTCCCCTGCTCGGCCATGCCGTGCAGCATACGGCCCACGCCGAACACGTCGGAGTTAATCGCCGACAGCGAGGCCGTCAGGACCACGAAGTTAAGAATGCTGGCCGCGAAGGTAATGCCCAGATGCTGGAAGGTCAGGACAAAAGGGCTGCCGTCGGTACCCACCTGGTTCCACGGATAGATAGACATAATGACGAACAGCGTGCCGACATAGAACACCAGAATGCGCATCGGCACCGAGTTGATGGCGCGTGGAATGGATTTCTCCGGATCTTTCGCCTCACCGGCGGTAATGCCGATGATTTCGATACCGCCGTAGGCGAACATCACCATCTGCAGCGACATCACCATTCCCAGCCAACCGTTGCTGAAGAAGCCGCCGTTGCTCCACAGGTTATGAATCCCCGTCGGCTGGCCGCCGTTGCCGATCCCCCAGATAATGATGCCGAACCCGGCGAGGATCATGATGATGATGGTGGCCACTTTGAAGAACGAGAACCAGAACTCCAGCTCGCCAAACACCTTGACGCTCATCAGGTTGACGGCGCAGATGATCAGCACCACGCTGAGCACCCAGATCCAGTGCGGCACCGTCGGGAACCAGACGCCCATGTAGATCCCGAAGGCGGTGACGTCGGCGATGGCGACAATCAGGATTTCAAAGCAGTAGGTCCAGCCGGTGATATACCCCGCCAGTCCGCCGAGGTTTTCCTGGGCATAGCGGGAGAATGAGCTGGCGGAAGGGTTATGCACCGACATCTCACCGAGCGCGCGCATAATGATATATGCCGCGACGCCGCCGATAATGTAGGCCAACAGTACGCTGGGTCCGGCCATTTTAATCGCGTCGGCTGAACCGTAAAAAAGCCCGGTGCCGATGGCGGAACCCAGGGCCATAAAGCGAATGTGCCGGGTGCTTAGCCCGCGCTTAAGCTTGTTACTACTTTCCATCGTGGTTTTTCAATGCCGTTTAACACAAAAAATAAAAAACCACGGAACCCGAAGTCCCGTGGTTAAACGCTTGTCCTCAACGCCGGTTAGTGCGCGCTGGAGGTCACCTGACGTCCGGCGGCACGGTCCCAGATCACCGCGAGAATTGCCATCACGGCGGTCGGCATCAGCCAGGCCAGGCCCTGCTCCGCCAGCGGCAGACGCGCGGTCCAGGCCGGCAGGATAGCGGCAAACGCCGATGACTTAATCCCGTCAATGATACCAAACATCAGACTGATAAACATGGCCGGCGCGATAACACGGGACGAATTATGCCACCAACTGCGGGTAAAGCTTAATACAACCAGTGCGATACACGGCGGGTAGATAGCGGTCAGCACCGGAATCGACACCTGAATCAGGTGGCTCAGACCGAGGTTGGAGACCGCCATCGAGAACAGGCCGAGGATAAAGACCAGCGTGCGATAGGAGAACGGCAGATACTGGGCAAAGAATTCGGCGCAGGCGCAGGTCAGGCCCACCGCCGTCACCAGGCAGGCGATGAAGATCAGCGCCGCCAGCAGGAAGCTGCCCGCCCCGCCGAAGGTATGCTGCACGTAGGCGTGGAGGATCGCCGCGCCGTTAGCGGACTGGTCCACGAGGGTGGCGCTATCCGAGCCCAGACGGAACAGCGCCAGATAGAGCAGGGTCAGACCGACGCCTGCCATCAGGCCCGCCCAGACGGTGTAGCGGGTCAACAGACGCGCTTCGCTGACGCCGCGGGAGCGTGCGGCATTGACAATCACGATCCCGAACACCATCGCGCCGAGGGTGTCCATGGTCAGGTAGCCGTTGACGAAGCCATTGGAGAATGGCGCGGTACGATACGCTTCCAGCGCGTCGCTGATCGGGCCTGCCGGCCAGACAATAGCGGCGACCGCCAGCACAATCAGGGCGATAATTTTCAGCGGCGCCAGGAAGTTGCCCACCGTATCCAGCAGTTTGCCCGGATAGAGCGAGACCAGGATCACCAGCGCGAAGTAGATAACGCTGTAGATCAGCAGCGGCAGCGGGCCGTCGCCGGTCAGCGGCGCAATCCCGACTTCAAAAGAGACGGTCGCGGTGCGCGGGGTCGCGAACAGCGGTCCCACCGCGAGATAACACACCACCGCCAGCAGGATACCAGCCACTTTACCAATCGGGGTGCTCAGGCTTTCAACGCCGCCGCCGACTTTCGCCAGCGCCACCACCGTCAGCACCGGCAGACCCACCGCGGTGATCAGGAAGCCGATCGCCGCCGTCCAGACGTGCTCGCCCGCCTGTAAGCCAACCATCGGCGGGAAAATAATGTTGCCTGCGCCAACGAACAACGCGAAGGTCATAAAGCCCAACGCTATGATGTCGCGAGATTTTAACTGATGGGTCATAAATTCATTACTGCCTGTGGATGTGGTGTTGTAAAAAAATGGAAAAATACCGCGCTACCCTCTCAGGGACGATACAGCGGCGATTGCCGGTAAACTCAGCGAGATATGCTCCCGAAGCGGCGTGGGAAAGAATTGTTTTTGGTATTACCACGCAAAAGCAGTCTGTCATCGACTACGCAGGCGCAATTTAAACGCTTATAACGTTTTAAAGCAAGGCACGATCGCAAAAGCAGATGATTATGCTGGTTATCAGTTTCACGCCAGAATCATTTACCATATTGATGGAAAACCCGTGGCTTATCATGCGAACAAAAAAGCAGCGCGCGTTCATTAAATAGGCGAGAGAAAAACGACTGCCAGGGAAAATGACCAGCCGAAGCTGGTCATTGGCAAGATAAGCTGACAGCGCGCCGCTCAGGCGTCATTTCTGGCAATTAATCGTTCCGGGAGCAGGAAGCTAAAACGGGTTCCCTTGCCCACCGTGCTGTCGATCTCCAGCCGGCTGTCATGATGGTTGACCGCGTGTTTGACGATCGCCAGCCCCAGGCCGCTGCCCCCGGTTTGCCGGGAGCGAGCCTTATCCACCCGATAGAAGCGCTCGGTCAGACGGGGAATATGCTCCGGCGCAATGCCCGGCCCATTATCCTCGACGCTGAACAGCGCCCCCTGGGGCGTTCGCTGCCAGCTGACGCGAATTTCGGTGCCCGGCGGGGTGTGGTTCACCGCGTTATAGACCAGGTTAGAAATGGCGCTGCGCAGTTGTTCCTCGTTGCCCAGCACCTTGAGCTGCTCATCGACGGTAAAAATCAGCGTCTGCTTATCCTGGCTGAGGGTCTGCGCCTCGCGCTCCACGACCCGCAGCATCATCGGCACGTCGATGCGGTCATTCATCGCCAGCGCCGGCGCCGCTTCAATACGCGACAGCGTGAGCAACTGCTTCACCAGCCCCTCCATACGCTGGGTTTGCTCACGCATGGTGTGCAGGGCTTTTTCACGGGTCGCCCCTTCCAGCACCTGCTCCTGCATCATCTCCAGATAGCCCTGCAGCACCGTCAGCGGGGTGCGCAGCTCATGGCTGACGTTGGCGAAAAAGTTACGCCGCGCCCCTTCCAGCTGATGCATCTGCGTCACGTCGCGCGCCACCATCAACCACTGTTTGTCGCTGTAGGGCATCACGCGAATTTCCAGATGACGGGCATTATTCAGCACCAGATTGAGCGGCTTTGAAAAATCACGCTGTTTCAGGTAGTTGGCGAACTCAGGATAGCGCAGAAGGTTAAGAATGTTTTGCCCACTGTCGTCCGGCCAGCGCAGGTTTAAAATCTGCTGCGCCAGGCCGTTACACCAGAAAATGGCCCCCTCTTCCGTGGTCAGGACCACCGCGTCCGGCAGGGATTCCGCCCCGCTGCGAAAGCGCTTGATCAGGCTTCCCAGCTCACGTCGACGCTTTTTATTACGCATCTGCATCTGGTGCAGACCATACAGCAGCGGCTCCCAGCTGCCGCGGCCGGGCGGAGGGGTCATGCTCCGGTCCACCCACAGCCACCACGACAGGCGCATCAAATTCCAGAAATGCCAAATCAACAAACCGGTCACTGCCGCCAGTAAAAACCACGGCAAATGACCCACAAACGCCCCCAGAATCAGGGCCGGAATACACGCTAAAAAGAGCTCCAGCGCCAGCCTTTTCCATGACAGCCGTTCCAGCACGGGTCACACTCCTGTCAAAATTCAGAAACGGGCGGAGAAACGATACCCCGTGCCGCGAACCGTTTGCACCATGCGATCATGGCCACTGTGTTCCAGCGCTTTACGCAGGCGGCGAATATGGACGTCTACCGTGCGGTCTTCCACATAGACGTTGGTTCCCCAGACGTGGTTCAGCAGTTGCTCGCGGCTGTACACCCGCTCCGGATGGGTCATAAAGAAGTGCAATAATTTAAATTCCGTTGGCCCCATGTCCAGCGGACTTTCGCCGGTCATCACCCGGTGCGATGAGGGATCGAGGCTCAGCCCCTGCATTTCAATCACCTCTTCCACCGCCATCGGCGAAATACGGCGCATCACCGCTTTGATTCGCGCCACCAGCTCCTTCGGTGAGAAAGGCTTGGTAATGTAGTCGTCCGCCCCGGTCTCCAGGCCGCGAACGCGATCCTCTTCTTCTCCGCGCGCGGTCAGCATCACCACCGGAATATCCCGAGTCATCGCCTCGCGCTTGAGCAGCTTAATAAACTGCAGCCCCGAACCGCCCGGCAGCATCCAGTCAAGGAGAATCAAATCAGGCCAGGGTTCATTGAGTTGATTCACCGCGCTGTCATAATCTTCCGCTTCGACAGGCTGAAAGCCATTTTGCTCCAGAACAAAGCAGACCATTTCGCGGATTGGAGCTTCATCTTCAACGACCAGAATTCTTCTCGCCATTATTTACCCTGTGTTTTTTAGCCATCAGTATAGAAGTGCGGCGTCATTATGCGTCACTTTTGTGACAGATTTATGAAAAAAATGACCGTCTGACGATCGGGTATTTTGAAGCATGACGCGGACTTACCCCTCTCCGACAAATGGTATACTGCCGCTCATGCTTTTTTCGCTAGGGAAGATTTATGCGCATCCTTCACACCTCCGACTGGCACCTGGGCCAGAATTTTTACAGCAAAAGCCGTGCGGCCGAACATGACGCCTTCCTGACCTGGCTGCTGGCCCGCGCGCAGGAGCATGAAGTCGACGCCATCATCGTGGCCGGCGATATTTTTGATACCGGATCGCCGCCGAGCTACGCTCGCGAACTGTATAACCGCTTTGTCGTCCAGCTGCAGCAGACCGGCTGTCGCCTGGTGGTGCTGGCGGGCAACCACGATTCGGTGGCGATGCTTAATGAATCCCGCGATATCCTCGCCTTTTTACACACCACCGTCGTGGCGAACGCCGGCTGCCCGCCCATTGAGCTGCCGCGGCGCGACGGCACCCCAGGCGCTATCTTCTGCCCGGTGCCGTTTTTACGCCCGCGCGAGCTGGTGACCAGCCAGGCCGGCCACTCCGGTCGGGAAAAACAGCAGCAGCTGCTGCACGCCATCAGCGACTATTATCAGGAGCAGTATCAGCAGGCCTGCGCCCTGCGCGGCGATCGGCCGCTGCCCGTCATTGCCAGCGGCCATCTGACCACCGTCGGCGCCAGCAAAAGCGATGCCGTTCGCGACATTTATATCGGCACGCTGGATGCCTTCCCGGCGCAGCACTTCCCCCCTGCCGACTACATTGCGCTGGGCCATATTCACCGGGCGCAGGTGGTTGGCGGCTGCGAGCACATCCGCTACAGCGGCTCGCCGCTGCCGCTGAGCTTTGATGAAACCGGTAAAGCGAAATCGGTGCATCTGGTGAGCTTTAGCGATGGGCGACTCAGCGCCGTGGAGACCCTTGAGGTGCCCGTCACCCAGCCGCTGGCGGTCATCAAAGGCGATCTGGCAGCCATCACTGCCCAGCTGGCGCAGTGGCGCGGCGTTGAACAGGACCCGCCGGTGTGGCTGGATATCGAAATCGCCACCGAGGAGTACCTGCACGATATTCAGCGTCATATTCAGGCGCTGACGGAGGATCTGCCGGTGGAAGTCTTGCTGGTGCGCCGCAGCCGCGAGCAGCGCGAGAAAATACTGCTCAACGCCCAGCGGGAGACCCTCAGCGAACTGAAGGTGGAAGAGGTGTTCGAGCGCCGGCTGGCGCTGACCGAGATTGACGATGAGAAGCGCGCACGGCTGCACGAGCTGTTCGCTCATACGCTGCATACGCTCACCGCGGAGGACGAAAACGCATGAAAATCCTCAGTCTGCGTCTGAAAAACCTCAACTCCCTGAAAGGGGAATGGAAGATAGACTTTACCGCCGAGCCGTTCGCCAGCAACGGCCTGTTCGCCATTACCGGCGCCACCGGCGCCGGGAAAACCACCCTGCTCGACGCCATTTGCCTCGCGCTCTATCACGAGACGCCGCGCCTGAATAAAGTCTCCCAGTCGCAAAATGACCTGATGACCCGCGATACCGCCGAGTGTCTGGCGGAGGTGGAGTTTGAAGTGAAAGGCATCGCCTACCGCGCCTTCTGGAGCCAGAACCGGGCGCGTAACCAGCCAGATGGCAACCTGCAGGCGCCCCGCGTCGAGCTGGCGCGCTGCGCCGACGGCAAAATCCTCGCCGATAAGGTCTCGGATAAGCTGGAGCAAACCGCGACGCTCACCGGCCTCGACTATGGCCGCTTCACCCGCTCGATGCTGCTCTCCCAGGGACAATTTGCCGCCTTTCTGAACGCCAAGCCGAGCGATCGCGCGGAGCTGCTGGAGGAGCTGACCGGCACGGAAATCTACGGTCAGATTTCGGCGATGGTCTATGAACAGCACAAAGCCGCTCGCCATACGCTGGAGAAGTTCGAAGCCCAGGCGGCGGGCATCGTCCTGCTGACGGAGGCCCAGCAGCAGGCGCTGCAGGAAAGTTTGCAGGTACTTACTGACGAAGAGAAAGCCCTGCTGGCGCAGCAGCAAAACCAGCAGCAGCAGCTTCAGTGGCTAACGCGTCGCGATGAGCTGGCGCAGCAGCAGCAGCAGGCGGTCAGCGGCCAGCAGCAGGCCCGTCAGGCGCTGGCCGACGCCGCACCGGCGCTCGCCAGGCTTGAGCTGGCCCAGCCCGCCGCCCAGTTGCGCCCCTTATGGGAGCGGCAACAGGAGCACGCGGCAGGCCTGGCGCAAACCCGCCAGCGAATCAATGAAGTGAATGCTCGCTTACTTACCAGCACGGCGCTGCGCGCGCGCATTCGCCGTAGCGCCGTGCATGCCCAGCGGCAGCGTCAGGCTGAACTGGCCGACCTGGCGCAGTGGCTGGCGGCCCATGAGCGATTTCGCTTATGGGGCCAGGAGATCGCCGGCTGGCGGGCGCAATTTTCGCAGCTGACTCGGGATAATCAGCAGCTGACGGCCCAGACCACCCGCCTGGCCGCGCTGCGCCAGAAGCTGGCCGATCTGCCGGCCAGCCCTCTGTCGCTGACCGCCGATGACGTTGCGGCGGCGATGGCGCAGCAAACCCAGTCGCGACCGCTGCGCCAGCGGCTGCTCTCCCTTCATGAACAGCATCAGCTGCTGCGCAAGCGTCTGCGCCAGAACGCCGAAAGCGTACAGCAGACGCAGGCGGAGCAGGCAAAACTCAACGCCACCCTGGCGCAGCGCCGGGAGCAGTACAAAGACAAAAACCAGCACTATCTCGACCTGAAGGCGCTCTGCCAGCGGGAAGAAACGATTAAAGATCTGGAGGGTTACCGCGCCCGGCTTGAGGCCGGTAAGCCCTGCCCGCTGTGCGGCTCCTGTGAACACCCGGCGATTGAACAATACGCCTCGCTGACGGTCACGGATAACCAGCGCCGCCGCGATGCGCTGGAAAAAGAGGTCGCCGCGCTGAAAGAAGAAGGTCTGCTGATCCTCGGGCAGGTCAACGCCCTGACGCAGCAGCTCCAGCGTGAAACCGAAGCGGCCGGGCGGCTCGCTGAGGAAGAGCAAGCGCTCACTAAAGCGTGGCAGGAAACCTGCGCCTCTCTTCAGGTCACGCGGGATATTGCGCAAGAGATAAACGACTGGATACAGGAGCAGGAGCGCTACGAGCAACAGCTCTACCAGCTCAGCCAGCGCCTGATGCTGCAGAGCCAGCTTAACGATCAGGAGGCGCTGGCGCGCCAGGCTCAGCAGCAGCTGACGGCCACGCGCCAGGGGCTGGAAAGCGCCCTGCAGACCCTGACGCTGAACCTGCCGGAAGAAGGGACAGAAGCCGCCTGGCTGAACGCTCGCGAAAGCGAATTTGCCCAGTGGCAGGCGCAACAGACCCGGCATGGCGCCATTCAGGAGCAGATTGCCGCCCTGCAGCCGCTGCTGGAGACGCTGCCAGCCAGCGACGAGGCAGAGGCTGAAGCTGAGCCGGTGGTTCCCGACAACTGGCGCGCTATCCATGAGGAGTGCCTGGCGTTGCACAGCCAGCTTGTCGCCCAGCAGCAGCTGGAGACCGAAGAGAAGGCGCGCCTGGACCAGTCGCAGGCGCAATTTACCGCCGCCCTGGCCGCCAGCCGCTTTAGCGATCGGCAGGCGTTTCTCGCCGCGCTGCTGGATGACGAGACCGTCCAGCGGCTGACGCAGTTAAAACAGACGCTGGAGCAGCAGCGCCAGCAGGCGACGGCGCTCTGCGAGCAGGCGACCCGTCAGCAGCAGGCGCACCTGGCGCTGCGTCCGCAAGGGACGGACGCGGACATCCCCGCCCTGCAAACCCAGCTGCACGCCCTGGCCCAGCGGCTGCGGGACAACACCACCCGCCAGGGCGAGATCCGCCAGCAGCTCAGGCAGGACACAGAGAGCCGTCAACATCAGCAGGCGCTGGGGCGACAGATTGCAGAGGCGGCGCAGCGGGCGGATGACTGGGGCTATCTCAATTCGCTGATCGGCTCCAGCACCGGCGACCGGTTCCGCAAATTCGCCCAGGGGCTGACGCTGGATAATCTGGTCTGGCTGGCAAACCAGCAGCTTAACCGCCTGCACGGGCGCTATCTGCTGCAGCGCAAAGCCAGCGAAGCGCTGGAGCTGGAGGTTGTCGATACCTGGCAGGCCGACGCCGTGCGCGACACCCGCACCCTCTCCGGTGGCGAAAGTTTCCTCGTCAGCCTGGCGCTGGCCCTGGCGCTGTCAGATCTGGTGAGCCATAAGACGCGGATTGATTCCCTGTTTCTTGATGAAGGCTTCGGCACCCTCGACAGCGAAACGCTGGACACGGCGCTGGACGCGCTGGACGCGCTGAACGCCAGCGGCAAGATTATCGGGGTGATCAGCCACGTGGAGGCGATGAAAGATCGCATTCCGGTGCAGATCAAAGTGAAGAAGATCAATGGCCTGGGCTACAGTCGGCTGGACAGAGCGTTTGCGGTGGAGTGAGGTTTGAATCATTGCGATGTCCCCTCACCCTAACCCTCTTCCGGAGCGAGAGGGTCGGGGTGAGGGGGAGCGGTTCAGGTCCCCTGGAGCGGCCACAGCCATGCCGCGCCGCGTACTCCGCTGGAGTCGCCGTGCATCGCTTTGCGGATCGGCGTTGCACACTCGCCGCCGAAGACCCACTGTTTCACCAGGTCCGGCACCGTCTGATACAGCCGCTCGACGTTGCTCATCCCGCCGCCCAGCACGATAACGTCCGGGTCGAGGATATTCACCACGTGGGCCAGCGATTTCGCCAGCCGCTGCTCGTAGCGACTCAGCGCCAGTTCGGCTTTTTCGTCACCTTCCCCCACCAGGCGCATAATCTCGCTGCCGGTTAACCCCTTGCCGCTCAGCCGCTGGTAGTCAGTGGCAAAGCCGGTGCCGGAGATAAAGGTTTCGATACATCCCTGTTTACCGCAGTAGCAAGGCACTTCCGCACGGTAGCGCAACTCATCGTCGTTCATCCACGGCAATGGGTTATGTCCCCACTCGCCGGCGTTACCATTGCCGCCGATATGCGCCCGCCCGTTGAGCGCCACGCCCGCGCCGCAGCCGGTGCCGATAATCACCGCGAACACCGTGTGCGCCCCCGCCGCCGCGCCGTCCACCGCTTCCGACACCGCCAGACAGTTGGCGTCGTTAGCCAGCCGCACTTCACGGTCGAGGCGCAGGCTGAGGTCCTTATCAAAGGGCTGGCCGTTGAGCCAGGTCGAGTTGGCGTTTTTCACCACCCCGGTATAGGGCGAAATCGCGCCCGGGATCCCCATCCCCACGGTGCCACGCTGTCCGGTCGCCTGCTCGGCCATCGCCACCAGGGTGGCGATAGTCTCGATGGTTTGCCGGTAATCCTCCCGCGGCGTGGGTAACCGATGGCGAAACAGCTGCTCTCCCTGGTCGCTCAGGGCTATCACTTCGGTTTTTGTGCCACCTAAATCAATACCAATACGCACGCTCAGCTCCTCACCCCGATTAACAATGCAAGCATAGCGACAATTCGCTATCATGCCCGCCTGATTTAACGACAAAGCCGTGGAAATTATCATGCTGTGGTTCAAAAATTTAATGGTTTACCGTCTCAGCCGCGATATCGAATTGCGCGCCGAGGAGATGGAAAAACAGCTGGCCGAGCTGACATTTACCCCTTGTGGCAGCCAGGATATGGCGAAAACCGGTTGGGTATCGCCGATGGGATCGCACAGCGACGCGCTGACGCATACGGCGAACGGCCAGATCATTATCTGCGCGCGTAAAGAAGAAAAGATCCTGCCGTCGCCGGTGATCAAGCAGGCGCTGGAGGCGAAGATCCAGAAGCTGGAAGCCGATCAGGGGCGCAAGCTGAAGAAAACTGAGAAAGATTCCCTGAAAGATGAAGTGCTGCACTCGCTGCTCCCGCGCGCCTTCAGCCGCTTCAGCCAGACGATGATGTGGATCGACACCGTCAACGGCCTGATCATGGTGGACTGCGCCAGCGCGAAGAAAGCGGAAGATACCCTGGCCCTGCTGCGTAAAACCCTCGGCTCGCTGCCGGTGGTGCCGCTGACCCTGGAGAATCCGATTGAGCTGACGCTGACCGAGTGGGTCCGCTCCGGCACCGTGGCGCAGGGCTTCCAGCTGCTGGACGAAGCCGAGCTGAAAGCGATGCTGGAAGATGGCGGCGTGATCCGCGCCAAGAAGCAGGATCTGGTGAGCGACGAAATCGCTGTGCATATTGAGGCCGGGAAGGTCGTCACCAAGCTGGCGCTGGACTGGCAGCAGCGTATTCAGTTTGTGATCTGCGACGACGCGTCAATTAAGCGCCTCAAGTTCTGCGATGAATTACGCGACCAAAACGAAGATATCGATCGGGAAGATTTCGCCCAGCGCTTTGACGCCGACTTTATCTTAATGACCGGCGAACTGGCTGCCCTGATCCAAAGCCTGGTGGAAGGGCTCGGCGGCGAAGCGCAGCGCTAAGCGCCGCTTTCCTTCCTGCCAGGCAGGAAGGAAAAATACAACCCGGCGGCAAGCGCCGGGCGTTACGCTGGCTTACAGATAGCGGCACAGATAAGAGGTTGGCTCAGCCACCTGCAGATGGAATTCGCTGTTGCCTGGCACATTGAAGACTTCGCCGGCGGCGTAAACTTTCCACTCAGTCTCACCCGGCAGCAGGACATTCAGCGCCCCGCTGACCACCGTCATCTCTTCCGGCTGCGCCGTACCAAAGGTGTATTCCCCTTCCGCCATCACGCCAACGCTGGCGCGACCGGTACTGCTGCTGGTGAAGCCAATGGATTTCACTTTTCCGTCAAAGTATTCATTGCTTTGAAGCATAAACAAGCCCTTCTGATCGTCGTTGAAAGGCTCAATATAGGGGGCGCTCCTTGCCCCTGTCACGTGAAATTAACACATTAGACTAATAGTTCTGCCGCCAGTCGGGAAACCAGCACATTCGACAGCAAAACCGGGACATCAAGGGCTTTTTGTAACACATCGCGATGATGCTGATAGTAACCAAGACAGTCGAGGACCAGCACGTCGGCGCCCTGCTCCAGCAGCGCTTTACCGGCGGTTAACAGCTCGCTGTCGCTACCGGTAAACGGGTTGGCCAGCGCGTAGTATGGCGACTTCTCCAGTGAATGCCACTTTTGTCGCTGCATGGGCATGATCTCTTCCACCGGCACGATCACCCCGACCTGGTGCCCATCGACGATTGACGCCACCAGCGGCGGAATGATCCGCTGCGGCTCGAGGAGGATCGCGTGGTGGGTGGTAAACCCGGTCAGCTGTTCGGAGCTGAGCAGCAGGATCACATCAAAATGCTGTCGATCCAGCATGGCGATCACGCTGCGAACATCACGTTCAATTTTTTGTCGCGACACCATCACCAGCTGGTTATCGCTGAGCAGGGTCAAGAGACCCTGTTCGCCGTCACCCACGGCGTACTCTGCCATCACGTCATCACGCGTCATCTCGCCCAGCAGGCTGATGTGAGCGATCTGTTCTTCCCTGATATGTTCGGTCAGGAGCGGTAATACTCCCGCCAGCGGCACAACGCCGATGGTCAAAATTGCCATCGTTGCACTACTCATATCATGTACCTTTTCACTACCACTGCTTCAACACAGGCTTACCACACACAGCATTCGCCCCCCTGGTGAGTAAAAATCAACCGTCGAGAAGCGTAGCAGCTCCACGCCGCAGTAGAATGTAAAGATTGCCCGGCGGCGGCGGCGCGCCTGAAAAATCCGTGTGTTAGATATTCATTAGTACGACTGATAAATAAAAAGTGTGAGGTATGCCCGATATTGCCCGCAGAGCAGGCAATCCGGGCTCAGGGGTTACGACTTGTCAGGATCTTCGTAGCGCCGCTTGGCATCCACGGCTTCCTGCTCGGTAGGATGTTCGCTGATCAGCGAATTGGGTTCAGGATAGTCCGCGCGAAGTTGATACCAGGTGACCGTCTGACCCTGCGGGCCTTTCTCTACCGCAACCACGCGCGCTTCTCTCGGATATGGGGGCCTGTTTGGCATAGTTCTTCCTTCTTCTGGTATCAGAACTATCAAGTATAGGCGCCCCTCGCCGCCTTAATGTAAGTAAATTCTTAACTTACCGGGGTGGCCGCCGCGCCGCACAGCATGGTCATAATCTGTTCCACCACCCGATCCGGGGCGGCCGTAGCATCGACAATATGATGGGCAGCATCACGATATAACGCTTCACGCTGCGCCAGCACCTCGCCCACTTCCTCACGCACCGGTTTCCCGGTGAGCGTCGGCCGCTGTTCGGCTTTCGGGTACGCTTCCAGACGGTCAATCAGCGCCGATACCGACGCCTGCAGATAGATCACCACGCCGTTCTCCCGCATAAACTGGCGGTTACATTCCGCAAGGATGATGCCGCCGCCGGTGGCGATCACCGTATTCGGCAGGGTTACGGCCTTCAGCGACAGGGTCTCCAGCTCGCGAAAGCGCGCCCATCCTTCCGCCTGCACGATCTCCGCCACCGTCCGCTGCTCATGGGCCTGCAGCCGATGATCGGTATCGGAGAACTGAAAATGCCGCGCTCGCGCCAGCGCATGGCCGACGGTGGTTTTACCGCAGCCGCGTGGCCCGATGAGAAAGATTGGCTGTGTCATAACCGAAGACCCCCTGGTTCCGTCTGTCGCAAAAAAAGGAAAACGAAAGAACGTATTATCGCTGTCTGTTTCGCAACGCATACGTAAAGAAAACGTTACATAACTTCTTTACACCCCATCACCACAGTGAGACAAGGGGCTCTTAATGTAAACTTATCATTGCATACACTGTTTAACCAGCTTTACTTTCCGCCGGGCGTTATTTTTTATCCGCTGCTGGCGTAAACGGTAACACATTTATGCATAGCTTTACGAAGCAACATATTTACAACATCGTGTTTCAGACGCACCCTGATGCCTATTCGACAGTGTGACAGAGGAATGTAACATGCAATCTGAAGAACAACGCCTTATTGATGGACTGTTTTCCCGGCTGAAAGAGGCTGAGGCGCACAGTGCATCGCGCGATGCCAGCGCCGAGGAGCGGATTGCCCAACACGTGAGCGCGCAGCCGGCGGCCCCCTACTATATGGCGCAAACCATTCTTATCCAGGAAGCCGCGATTAAACAGCTCAACGATCGCATCCAGGCGCTGGAGAGCCAGGTCAGCCAGCTGCAGGCGGCGAAGCCCAGCAGCGGCGGATTCCTCTCCGGCCTGTTTGGCGGCGGCGGCTCGTCACGCGGTTCTGACCCGATCCCGGGCGCGGAGCAATACGGTCGCCCGCAGGCCAGCGCGCAGCCGCAGTATGCCCCACAGCAGCAGCAGAGCTATGCCCCGCAGGCTGCCGCACGCGGCGGCGGCTTTATGGCGGGCGCGCTGCAAACGGCCGCAGGCGTAGCGGGCGGCGTGGTGCTGGGCAATATGCTGACCAATATGTTCAGCGGCTCGCACCCGCAGGAGATTGTTAATATCATCGAAGAGAAGCCGCAGCCTGATGCCGCCGCGCAGGACGCCGCCGCAGGTGACGATCCGTTCCGTCAGGGAGACGATCAGTTCCTTGCCGACAACACCTGGAACGACGACTTCGACGCCGGCTTTGGCGATGATGATATCGGCAGCGATGACGACAGCTGGGTTTAACCCTGCTGACGTTTAACCGCCAGCAACCACTTCTCCAGCTCGGCGGCAAACTGTTGCCGATCGCGCTGCGATAAACTATCCGGGCCGCCGGTCTGAACGCCGCTGGCCCGTAATGTCTCCATAAAATCCCGCATCGTCAGCCGCTCGCGGATCGTCGCCTCGCTGTAGCGCTCTCCGCGCGGGTTGAGCGCCGCCCCGCCCTTCGCCAGCACCTCCGCCGCCAGCGGAATATCGGCGGTGATCACTAAATCCCCCGCCGCGCACTGACGGACGATTTCGTTATCCGCCACGTCAAAACCCTGCTCAACCCGCAGGGTGCGGATGAAACGCGACGGCGGTACGCGCAGCGGCTGGTTCGCCACCAGCGTCAGCGGTGTCTGGGTCCGCTCTGCCGCGCGGAACAATATCTCTTTAATCACGTTCGGACACGCGTCTGCATCCACCCAAATGGCCATGCCAGCTCCTGTTACCTGCAATAAGTGCCGCCAATGTTACCTGCTTTTCTCCCCCATGAAAGCGCCAGGATGATAAGCTAATCAGATCGTAACGAAAAAAGCAGAGGGGAATGGTGATGGATAAGAAAATTGGCTTTATCGGCTGCGGCAATATGGGTAAGGCCATTCTGGGTGGACTGATCGCCAGCGGCCAGGTACAGCCGGGACAAATCTGGGTCTACACCCCGTCGCCGGACAAGGTTGCGGCTCTGCGCGACCAGTACGGCATCAACGCCGCCGATAGCGCCCAGGAAGTGGCGCAGATTGCCGATATCGTCTTCGGCGCGGTGAAGCCGGGGATCATGACCAAAGTGCTGGGCGATATCGCCTCCAGCCTGAATAAAGAGTCTCTGGTGGTCTCTATCGCCGCCGGCGTCACGCTTGACCAGCTGGCGCGCGCGCTCGGCCACGATCGCAAAATTATTCGCGCGATGCCCAATACGCCGTCGCTGGTTAACGCCGGCATGACCTCCGTTACGCCAAATGCGCTGGTGAGCAGCGAAGATGTGGCCGAAGTGCTGACCATTTTCCGCTGCTTTGGCCAGGCGGAGCAAATTGCCGAACCGATGATCCATCCGGTGGTCGGCGTTAGCGGCTCCGCGCCGGCCTATGTCTTTATGTTTATCGAAGCGATGGCCGATGCCGCCGTGCTCGGCGGAATGCCGCGCGCTCAGGCTTACAAATTCGCCGCTCAGGCGGTGATGGGCTCCGCCAAAATGGTGCTGGAGAGCGGTGAGCATCCGGGGGCGCTGAAAGATATGGTCTGCTCTCCTGGCGGGACCACCATCGAAGCCGTGCGCGTGCTGGAAGAGAAAGGCTTCCGCTCCGCGGTGATCGAAGCCATCACCCAGTGCATGGAAAAATCAGAGAAACTGAGCCGCTCCTGAAGCTGAGCAGGCGGGCTGCAAGCCCTGAGAGGTCAAAGAACAAGGGAGCGCGAGCGCTCCCTTTTTTCAGGCTTTCTTCAGACAGCTACTCATGAAGGTACTGCGTTCATCGCCCTTCAGTGATTTTGCCGAAGCCGCTTTGTTGCAGTCGCTCATCTTCTGCTGCTGAGGCGTGAGGGTCTTTCCTTGCGGCGTGGTGGTCTCTTTTTTCAGGCACTGGCTCATAAAGGTTTTGCGCTCATCCCCCTTCAGCGCCTTGGCTGACGCTTGCTGATTGCAGTCCGTCATCTTTTGCTGCTGGGGAGTAGGCGTTTTTTCTGCCGCGCCAACCGCGCTGATAAAGATCAAGCCAAACAGTAGGGTCATCAGTAAGGTTATTTTCATCGCACCATCCTTCTGTGAGTGGAACGTTGTAAGTCTGGACGCAGATAGAAAAAAAACCAGCCGGTGACGCGAATTCGCCACCGGCAGCGACTTATTTGAGACTCAGGGCCGCTTTCATGGTCGAGAAGAGGTCGGTCTGGTCGGTCAGGCCGACGACGTTAGCCGCATGCGGACCGTAGGCCGCAATGCGCAGCTGGGTGCCGGTGTGCTCCATCGACTCTTCCTCGGAGTTACCGTAACTCATCACCATCACCGCGCCATCGTGCGTGTTCAGGGCCTGGGTGAGCCCCGGGGCTTTGCTATCCGCCGGGATAATCTGGCTGGCGTGCGCATGGTCGGCGGTGACGATCACCAGGGTATTGCCGTCTTTTTTGGCAAATTCCAGCGCCTTCTGCACCGCCTCGTCGAGGTCCACGGTTTCGCCGATCTGGCCGCACGGATTCGCCGCATGATCCTGCTTATCGATGGAGGCGCCTTCCACCTGCAGGAAGAAGCCTTTCTCGTTGCGGCTCAGCAAGTCAATCGCTTTCTCCGTCATCTGCGCCAGCGTCGGCACCGAGGCGTCGCGTTTCGGGTTTGGCGTACAGGTCACCGGCGGCTTATCGATATTACCGTGATAAGACGCCTTCGGCCCTTCCCAGCGTACCGGCATATTGCCGTCGGCGAAGAGTCCCAGCAGCGGTTTATCCTGGCTGGCTGCCGTCGCGGCGGCAAGAGAGGCCGCGTCGGTCACAATCTGGTAGCCGCGCGCTTCCGCCTGCTCGCGCAGGGTTTTGCCCTGCCACTCGCCCGCCGTCGCCGTTTCGGCAAAGGTCTTCGCGCCGCCGCCCAGGGTGACATCCGGCCGGGCGTTCAGCAGCTGTTCGGTAATGGAGCCTTTGCCCCCTTTCTCCAGCGCATTACTGGGGCATTTTTCGCTGGTGACCGTGGGTCCGTAGCATTTACGCGATGTCACATGCGCCACCAGCGCCGCGGGGGTGGCGTCCTGCAGCTCGGCGGTAGAAACGTTGCCGGTGGCCAGGCCCGCCGCTTTCGCCAGCTCGAGGATGGTCTGATGCGCGTTCTCATGAATATCGACGCCCAGCGCGCCGTTATAGGTCTTCACGCCGGTGGTCCAGGCGGTGGCGGAGGCCGCCGAGTCGGTGACGTAGTCCGGTTTACCGGTTTTTTTATCCAGCGAATAGTGCGTGTACTGCCCGGTTAACGGCAGGGCGTCAATGCCTTTAAAGAAACCGCCCGCCCCTTCCGCATAATTTCGCGCAGCGGTAATTTCAGAATCACCCATGCCATCGCCAATCAGCAAAATAACGTTTTTGGCCGGCTTATTGATTATCGAGGCGCGCAGCGCTTCGGTTTGATCGCCCGTTAAACGACGCGCGCCGCCGGGAGTGGTGATATCTCCCTGGGCAGCGCGATTTTCCAGAACCGGCGCGGCAGTAGTTTCCGCATGAATAACCGGCGAGCCCAGCAGAGGCAGCAGGGCAATAAACAGGGCGCTTAATTTCACTTTTGTCATCTCCATGTAAAAAATACTTAAAAAAACAAAACGTGGGAGACTTTATAAAAGGGAGATGACAGAAAAATGACGGCATCCTTGTCGCGTCGCAAAGATTAGCTACGAGGATGCCGCAACAGCTTCTTTAGATATTGCTGCAGCAGGATGGCATCCTGGTCGTTGACCGGCGGACAGGGCGTCACCTGGTCTATCGCCTGCTCAATATCCTGAATCAATGCCTGCTGGGCATCATGCTCCATATGGCGCAATAATGCGGTGACCACGATCTCCAGCGCTTCAACCTGCACCGTCAGTTCCTTTGCTTCTTCTTCCTTTTGCGCCAGTTTAACCAGTAACTCAGCAATGAGATTCTTCATAGCACCAGTTCCTTATGCGAGGTCTGTTTTTCGATTGAGATGTCATACCCGATGACGGACCTCAGAATTACTTAAAATAAGAATCGTCGCAACACCCAATATACAGCGAAACGTTTTACCACAACAAAATACCACTATAAATAGTATTGTTTAATCATGAACGGCGCTGTTTATAACCAAAGTACGTCGGAAATAATAAAACGGAATAGCGCTCACGCCATGGCGATAACAAAAAGTAATGATAAATCTACTGTCGGTGAAAAACGCTGACGGTATGACGTTAAATACCGTCAGCCGAGGTTCAGGCCTTCGCCCGGCGGGTGCGGCGCAGCATCCATGCCAGCTGCCAGAGGTTGATGAAGACGATAATGGCGGTGGCAATAAATACCCAGCGGAAGCCGGCCATCGCCGATACGGAGGCGCCAATCAGCGGCCCGGCGACGTTGCCCAGATACATAAACGACTGGTTATAGCCAAAGATGCGCCCGGTGACGCTGTCGCTGCTGTATTTCAGCAGCAGGGTCTGCACCGCCGGAAGCATCGCGCCATCGGCAAAGCCGAGCAGAAAACGTAGCGTCCCCAGCTGCAGCGGGGTGGTGACAAAGGACATGGCGAAGAACATCACCACCGCGCAACAGAGCGTCGCCAGCAGGATCCGCGAAGTGCCGATGCGGTCGCCAAGCTTACCCAGCCGTGGGGCAGAGATCAGCGCCGACACCCCGGGCACCGCGGCGATCATCCCGGCCAGAAAAGCGATATTGTTGCTGTCCGGCGCCATCGACTTGATAAACAGCGCCAGGATCGGGCCAATTGAGCCGTTGCACAACTGGATCACCAGGGTGGTGAAAAAGAGGCTGATCACCAGCCCCGGATAGGGCAAGGAGGCAAAGACCTGTTTCCCGGTGAGACGATCGGTTTTGCTGACCGGCGGGCGGCCCCCCTCTTTGATCAGAAACAGGGTGACCAGAAAACTGATGGTCAGCAGGATCGCCGTAATAAAAAAGACCATCCGCAGCCCGACGTGGTCCGCCAGGAAACCGCCCAGCAGCGGGCCGCCGATCACCCCGCTGATTTGCGCCGTCGACAGGGTGCTCAGCGCCCAGCCGCTACGCTCGCGCGGCACCTGGGAGGCCACCAGCGCCATGGCGTTGGGGATATAACCGGAGGTTAAGCCCATGATCGCGCGCAGGATAAACAACTGCCAGACGTTGGTGGCGAAGGCCTGGAGTAAAATGGCGATCGCCATTCCCAGCGAGGCGCGCAGCAGCATCAGCTTGCGGCCTTTGCGGTCCGCGAGGCTCCCCCACATCGGCGAGACGATCGCCGAGACCAGAAAGGTGACGCTGAAGGTCAGCCCCGACCACATCGACAGCGCTTCATGCGAGGTGACGCCCAGCTGGGAGACGTAGAGGGGTAAAAAGGGGAGAATTTGACTGATCGCCAGGCCGGTAAAAAAGCACCCAAACCAGACGGAGATGAGATTAACCTTCCAGGATTCCATAACTACGCGTATTCATTAATGATTTGCCAATTATTACCTAGCTTAGCAATTTCATTCCACTGGTGTACTACCATAGATGCGCTGGCGGTGAGTTTGGTGTTTTATGAATGCGCATGAGAGGCTGACGAAGTATTTTCTGGTCATTCAGGCTGCTCACAGGGCTTTATGCTCAAAAGCAGAAGCCCTGCCCGCGCATCCCAAAGTGAAAATGGTTGGCGTGCGCCGCGTTGTACTCCGGCCCCAGCGCGTTGCCGAAGTAAGGGCAGCTGTTGCTCAACAGCGCCGCCAGCCAGGGGTGAGAGCGCTCGCTGCGCCAGCCCTGCAGGACGCTGATGCGTCTGCCGTCCGTCAGGCGGAAGCCGCTGACATCAAGGGCATCCGCCGTAGCGTGTTCACTGCGCCGCGCCTGTTCCCGATGGTAGATATTACGGCAGGCGAAGCTGCCGAGATGATCGATCTGGCGCAGATCGCTGGCCATCAGCTGACGGGTCAGCGGCTTCGCCTGCTGTTCGACGTACAGCGCGCTGCTGAGCGCCAGCGGGCAGCTGGCGAGGAAACTGCTGCTCAGCTGCACCGAGCCAAAATTAGCTACCCGCACCACGTTACGCAGCGGGCAGGCGCCCTCGCTGTCGGCCACCGGCTGGCTGGCGATGAGCCGCCGGCGGTTGGCCTCCGCCAGCAGAGAGGCGCACTGGTCGGCCGTCAGGCTGCGCAACTTGAACGACGTCAGCCAGCCCGGGGGATCGTCAAGGGCCAGCGGCGCCAGCGGATTCAGGTGTGGCGGCAGATAGCGATATCCCACCAGGCCCGCGCCGAGCAGCCCGGCCAGCACCAGCAGCGTCTTTCCTCTCACGCCCGCTCCCGTCAATTGATCAGGTAAATATTATGGCAGGCAGGCGGCGGTTTCACATGGTATGTTATGCCCTTTGATGTAATCTGGATGGAAGTTGAAATGGCAAAGATGAGGGTTGGGATCGTTTTTGGCGGTAAGTCGGCAGAGCATGAAGTGTCGCTGCAGTCAGCGAAGAATATCGTGGAAGCGATTGATAAATCACGCTTCGATGTGGTTCTGTTGGGGATTGATAAACAGGGGCTATGGCACATCAACGACGCCGGCAACTACCTGCTCAATGCTCAGGATCCTGCCCGCATCGCCCTGCGCCCTTCAACGGTGACCCTGGCGCAGATCCCGGGCCGTGAAGCGCAGCAGCTGATTAACGCCGAAAGCGGCCAGCCGCTGGCGGCCATCGATGTGATTTTCCCCATCGTCCACGGCACGCTGGGCGAAGACGGCTCCCTGCAGGGGATGCTGCGCATGGCCAATCTGCCTTTCGTCGGATCCGATGTGCTGGGCTCTGCGGCCTGTATGGACAAAGATGTGACCAAACGCCTGCTGCGCGACGCCGGGCTCGCCGTCGCGCCGTTTATCACCCTGACCCGCGCCAACCGCGCGCAGTTTAGCTTTGCCGATGTCGAAGCGAAGCTGGGCCTGCCGCTGTTCGTTAAGCCGGCCAACCAGGGATCGTCGGTTGGCGTCAGCAAAGTTAAAAACGAAGAGCAGTACCATCAGGCGGTGGCCCTGGCCTTTGAATTTGACCATAAAGTGGTGGTAGAGCAAGGCATTCAAGGCCGGGAAATTGAGTGTGCGGTGCTGGGTAACGACCACCCGCAGGCCAGTACCTGCGGCGAAATTGTCCTCAACAGCGAGTTTTACGCTTACGACACCAAATATATCGACGACCAGGGCGCGCAGGTGGTGGTCCCCGCCGCTATCGCCCCGGAGATCAACGACAAGATCCGCGCTATCGCGGTGCAGGCTTACCAGGCCCTGGGCTGCAGCGGCATGGCCCGCGTCGACGTCTTCCTCACCGCCGACAACGAGGTGGTGATCAACGAGATCAACACCCTGCCGGGCTTCACCAACATCAGCATGTATCCGAAGCTGTGGCAGGCCAGCGGCCTCGATTACACCAGTCTGATCACTCGCCTGATTGAGCTGGCGCTGGAGCGCCATGCCGCGGACCGGGCGCTGAAAACCTCCATGAACTAAAACGCGTTTACCCCGTCTGGCAGCGGCGGCCTCAGGCCTCTTCTGCCGGGCGGCGGCGGATCACAAAGCCCGCGATCCAGAAGCTTATCACCCAGGTGACCAGACCGACGGCGTAAGATTGCCAGCCCTGCGTCTCAAACCCCAGCAGCCCCACCACGCCATTTAGAATAAAAATTAACCCCAGCGCCACCGCGTAGTAGTGCCAGTCGCGGCGAATTTTATCAGTGAGCTTCATGCGGCCTCCAACAGCAAAAAACGCATCTTCGCATAGCCGCCCGCGGCGGTCTGTAGCGATATGGAGAATGTTGCTGGATTGCGACGCCGGTCTCCCTTTTCCCTTCCTGTGGCGCGGTTAACACAACGGCGAAAACAGGATTATTCCTGGAGGGCAATTACCAGCAATCTGATACTGGCGACGGCGTCGCACTGCCAGAATACCTGCCATAGAGCTGGAGAAAAAACCAGCAGTACAGAGGTGGGAGGGCCTATGGCTGAATTCAGTTTTTCAAAATCGCTTTTGGGAAATAAAAAAAGAGGGGCGCTGACCGGCAGCCATGTCGCTTACGGACTGTTCGTCCTGATCTGCTGCTGGGCCGGCGCGCAGATGCTCAGCATGCTGATCCACGCCCCGGGAGTTTTTGAGCGCCTGATGCAGGCCCAGGACGCCAGCCGTCCGCAGGTCGATATCAGCCTCGCCGTTGGCACCCTCTTTGGCCTGATCCCTTTTCTGATCGGCTGCTCGTTCATCGGGCTGCTGGCGCTCATTGTGCGCTGGCGTCGGCGCCGTTAACGCCGCGCCATACAGCTTGCCCGCCGCTCATCGACCCGTTTCGCAAACCACGCCGTCGTCAGATTACGGGTGATTTTCGGACTCTCAAGCTGGATCCCCGGCAACATCTCCCGCGGCAGGGTTTTGCCCGCTTTTTTATCCGCGAGGCGGAAAACCTGTTGATAGAGGTCAGTCTTCTCAAACGCCAGGCTGTCGCCCTTTTTCAGCTGGCTATGGATCTCGCTGTCGCTCATCCCCAGCTGGCCCGCCAGGCGGCGCACCGCCAGCTCGGTGCTGCCCGGCTCATCGCTGTCATAGCGGATAAGGTCGCCGTCGAGCGCCAGTTTCACCCCGCTGGCTTTCACCACCGCGTTCTGGAAGGCGGCGTTACGGCTGGCATACCAGCCGGCGTTAAAGTCGGCAAAACGGTACAGCGGCACGCTGTAGCTGGCCGGGTAGTTCAGCAGATGATAGGTGCCAAACCACAGGCCGCCGCGCAGGCTGAAGACCTCCTGGCGCACCGTACCGTTCATTTCCCACGGGTAGCCGGAGGTGTGCTGCTCGGCAAAGGCGATGCTGACCTGCATTGGGCCGCCGGTGTGCACCGGGTTCAGGGAGCCGAACAACTTCTGCCCCATCGGCACCATCCCGATAAAGTCATCAAAAATAGCGCTCAGCTGCTTTTCCGTCTTCACGTTGTCCAGACGGTCGCTGTAGCTTTTGCCGTTTGGCGAGGTGATCTTCAGCGCGGTATGGACCAGAAACAGCGGAATGTGCATTTTTTCCGCCCGGCGGTCAATCTCCTGCCAGGCGATTTTATTCAGCCCCGGCACCACCGGGTCGGACTGATAATTGGACTCCTGCTGCGCGACCGCCAGCACCGAGCAGACGTTCTCTTCCGTCGGCGCCAGCTTCTGGCTGTCAAAGGCGGTGGCGATGGCTTGCGCCCAGGCCTCCCGATCCTTGACGCTGGCGGGCATTTTCTGCCGCACCACCGACGCCACGTCAACGGGCTTCTCGCCCTCTTTCAACACCGGCGCCTGTTGGCTGGTACAGGCGCTTAGCACCACGGCCGCCAGCAGCGTCAATGAACCGGGTATAATGCGCGATAAACGTGCGGCCATCCTGCTTCCTTGTCTTGATTAACGTAATGTCGGGATCGCTTCCTGCAGCGGCTTGCCGTCCAGTTCGCGCTCAAAGCTGCGCAGACGTTTGTAGATGGACATCAGTTCCACCAGCGTCGTCCACGAGCTGATCAGGTACTGGAACGAACCGCGCACCTGGCCGAAAACGTTGGTAATTTGCGTCATCAGCCCGAGGGTAATCGTACCGGCAACGATCGACGGAAACAGCAGGAAAAGGCCGAAAACGTTATCCACCTGCAGATAGAGAATGCGGGCGATATTGAAATACATATAGTGGAAATAGAGACGGAAATAGTTGCGACGCACCGCGCTGAACAGCTCGCGCACCGTCGGCGGCGTGGCGCGGGTTTCATCGTCCTCGCCGTAGACCAGCTCTTTACGATAGGCCGCTTCCACGCGCTGGTTTTTAAACTCCAGACCCGGCAGCTTAATCCCCACCACCGCCAGCAGGCCGGTCCCCATCAGCGACCAGACGATCGCGGCAATCACCAGGCCATACGGCAAGTGACCGACGATGGGCAGGTCGGGAACGTGTTGCGAGAGCGTCACCAGCACCGGCAGGAAGGCGATCAGGGTCATCACCGCGTTGATAAAGCTCACGCCCATATCCTCCAGGGTGGAGGCAAAGCGCATGGTGTCTTCCTGCACACGCTGCGCGGCGCCTTCGATATGGCGCAGATGCTGCCAGTGGGCCATGTAGTGTTCGTTCATCGCCGTGCGCCAGCGGAAGACGTAGTGGCTGACGAAAAAGTTGTTCATCACGCCGATGATCACCGCGATGAGCGCGATGCCGAGAAAGATGCCGATCTCATGATAAAACTGGTTGATGCTGACCTTATGCGGGGTGGCCAGCGCGCTCTGGATCAGGTCATAGAACGGCGCATACCAGGCGTTGATCGCCACCCCCACTTCCACCAGAAACCAGGTGACGAAGATGATGAGCGACGTGCCGAGAATCGACCAGTACTGCCAGCGATGCGGGCAGTAGACAAACCAGAACAGCGCAAACACGCCGACGCAAAACAGATAGTAAGCGTAGAACACCAGATAGTTGAGCGACCAGAAGCGCGCCGCGCTGATCGCCACATCCTGCGATGCCCCGGTGACCCGCAGCAGCCAGTCGCCGCCGCCCGCCTGCCAAAAGATCACCGCCAGCAGCGACCAGATAAAGGCAGAAATAAAAAACGGCCCCGGTTTGGGGAAAAAAGATTTAAACATCATTGTCTCCTGCTAACTTCTTATCGTTCTGCTATTGCTGTATACGACGCATACGTCGGCCGCCGCGTGAAAGCGTTCTCGCGGGGCAGACGGATGATAAGACCGGATATCAACAGCTTAGTTCTGCTGCCAGGCGTGCAGAATTGTTTCTGTGGGTTTCACCTGTAAAGGATTGCCAGGAACGGTCAGCGTACGCCACACCTCATTGTAGTGGGCGATGAGCGTCGCGGCCTGCGCGGCGGGGCGGTTGGCGGTGGTGTGGGCATCTTCCGCGATAACAATGCCGTATCCGCGGCTGGCGCCGTTTTTGATGGTGGTGTCGAGGCAGTAGTCGGTGGCGCAACCGCAGATGACAAACTGCTGAATGTCGTGTTCCCGCAGCACCTGCTCCAGCGAGGTGTGATAGAAGGCGTCGCAGGCGGTTTTAGTGACATAGAGCGCGCCGGCCGGCTGCTCCAGCTCAGGGAGCAGGGCGAAGCCTTCGCTGCCGGCTTCGAGGCCGCCGGCCTCATCATGTTGAATAAAAATAACCTTATCCGCCGCGCGCACCAGACGATTAATTTGCGCGACGCAGCGCTCGCGCGCCAGACGCGGCGTGGCGAACACGCCGTTTTGCATATCCACGACCATCACTACCCGTTGAGCCGCCATTGTTTTCTCCCGCAAACCTTCAGCCAAACGGTCATCATACGCGCCGGCGAAAAAAGCCGATATCCGAAAGCGTAAAAAAGTCTTTTTTACGCACCGTTACCTTTTTCCTGCAGGAATGTCGTGAATCCCGCTTTGTTCTGCGCCACTTCGTAGTATAAATACCCTCTTCTTTTTTATTTATTTAATGGATGATTTCCGTTGAAACGTAGTTTGCTCATTTTTGCTGCGCTGTGCGCGGCGTCGTGGACCTCGGCGCAGGCCGCACAGCCCACCGTTGACCCGGTTTTCGCCTCGGATGTGGTCGATCGTTACGCCAATCATATCTACTACGGCAGCGGCGCCACCGGCATGGCGCTGGTGGTGATCGATGGCAATCAGCGTGTGTTTCGCAGCTTTGGCGAAACCCGCCCCGGGAATAATCAGCACCCGCAGCTCGACTCGGTGATCCGTATCGCCTCCCTTAGCAAACTGATGACCAGCGAGATGCTGGTGAAGCTGCTCGACCAGGGGGTGGTGAAACTCGACGATCCGCTGAGCAAATACGCCCCGCCGGGCGCCCGGGTGCCTGACTGGCAGGGAAAACCGATCACCCTGGTGAATCTCGCGACCCATACCAGCGCCCTGCCGCGCGAACAGCCTGGCGGCGCCGCCCATCGCCCGGTGTTTGTCTGGCCGACCCGCCAGCAGCGCTGGAGCTGGCTCTCTACCGCGACCCTGAAGACCGCGCCGGGCTCGCAGGCGGCCTACTCCAACCTGGCCTTCGATTTGCTGGCGGACGCGCTCTCCACCGCCGCCGGCAAACCTTATCCGCAGCTATTTGAAGAGCAGATCACCCGACCGCTGGGGATGAAGGACACCACCTTTACCCCGTCGCCGGACCAGTGCCAGCGGCTGATGATCCCGGAAAAAGGCGCCAGCCCGTGCAACAACACCCTGGCGGCGATCGGCAGCGGCGGAGTCTACTCGACGCCGGGGGATATGATGCGCTGGATGCAGCAGTTCCTGTCATCCGATTTCTATACCCGCGGCCAGCAGGCCGACCGGATGCAGACGCTGATTTATCAGCGTAACCAGCTGACCCGGGTGATCGGTATGGACGTGCCGGGCCGCGCCGACGCGCTGGGGCTTGGCTGGGTATATATGAAGCCGAAGAATGGCCATCCGGGGATTATTCAGAAAACCGGCGGCGGCGGCGGATTTATCACCTATATGGCGATGAATCCGCAGGCTAACGTCGGCGCTTTTGTGGTGGTGACCCGCTCGCCGTTAACCCGCTTCAACAATATGAGCGATGGCATCAACGACCTGGTCAGCGAACTGAGCGGCGCGCAGCCCAACATGCAGACGGCCAGCCAGTAAGCCCGGAGGAGGTTTCGCCGATGCGACATAACGATCGTTTTGGCGAAACATCCCGCTGCCATTTCAGTTACACTATCGTCTTTCATTTCACAAAATCAGGCAAACCATGACAGATTTAATCACTCGCCCCCGCCGCCTGCGTCAATCCGCTGCACTGCGCGCCCTGTTTGAAGAGACAACACTGAGTTTGAACGACCTGGTGTTGCCGATCTTTGTTGAAGAAGAAATTGATGATTACAAAGCGATCGAGGCTATGCCCGGCGTGATGCGTATTCCGGAAAAATATCTGGCGCGCGAGATCGAACGCATCGCCAATGCCGGCATTCGCTCGGTGATGACCTTTGGTATTTCTCATCACACCGACGCCACCGGCAGCGATACCTGGAATGAAAATGGTCTGGTGGCGCGTATGTCGCGGATCTGTAAGTCCACGGTGCCGGAGATGATCGTCATGTCCGATACCTGCTTCTGCGAATACACCTCCCACGGCCACTGTGGCGTGCTGTGCGACCACGGGGTGGACAACGACGCGACCCTGGAAAATCTCGGCAAACAGGCCGTTGTCGCCGCCGCCGCCGGCGCGGACTTCATCGCCCCTTCCGCCGCGATGGATGGTCAGGTGCAGGCAATTCGCCGCTCACTGGACGCTGCCGGATTCACCAATACGGCGATCATGTCCTACTCGACCAAGTTCGCGTCTTCCTTCTACGGCCCGTTCCGCGAAGCGGCCGGTACCGCGCTGAAGGGCGATCGTAAAACCTATCAGATGAGCCCGATGAACCGCCGGGAAGCCATTCGCGAGTCGCTGCTCGATGAAGCCCAGGGCGCCGACTGCCTGATGGTGAAACCGGCTGGCGCCTACCTGGATATTCTGCGCGATATCCGCGAGCGCAGCGATCTGCCGCTCGGCGCGTATCAGGTCAGCGGGGAGTACGCGATGATCAAATTCGCCGCCCAGGCGGGCGCTATCGATGAAGAGAAAGTGGTTCTGGAAAGCCTTGGCGCGATCAAACGCGCGGGCGCCGACCTGATCTTCAGCTATTTCGCCCTCGACCTGGCCGAGAAAAAAATCCTCCGTTAAGCCTCCCTCTCCCCGGTGGCGCTACGCTTACCGGGGCTACCAAACCTCATCCCCGGTGCGCTGTATTTATCGCGACCACCACACCGTAGCCCGGATAAGGCGCTTGCGCCGCTATCCGGGGACAGGCGCTAACCAATATCTGTAGCTAAAACTTTGCGCGCCGCTTTCCACCTTCTGCGCCTTCTCCTTGGCGTACCGGATTTCGCCTTCTAACGTGTTAAACCACATCATAAATACCGAATTCCAGGAGATCCTGTGGTGGCTTATCGACGTTATTACATTAAGGGGGGAACCTGGTTCTTCACTGTTAACCTTAAAGACCGTAGAAGCATGCACCTAACTGAAAACATAGAATTATTGCGCTACTCTGTCGCTGTTGTTAAACAACATCGCCCCTTTATTATTGATGCCTGGGTGGTGTTGCCTGAACATCTGCATTGCATCTGGACACTACCTCATAATGATGACGATTTTTCTTCACGCTGGAGAGATATCAAAGGCTGTTTTACCAGAACGTTAAAACGACAACCCCTCTGGCAACCGCGCTTCTGGGAGCATGCCATACGCGATGAAGATGATTACCGCCGACACGTTGATTACATCCATATCAATCCACTTAAGCATGGCTGGGTCACCCGGGTGATCGATTGGCCATTTTCAACCTTTCATCGCGATGTCCAGCGCGGGCTATATCCCCCAAATTGGGCTGGCGATAGCTTTGATCTTAGCTGCGGTGAACGCCGATAGCCTCTCCCCGGTGGCGCTGACGCTTACCGGGGCTACAAATCGGCGCCAACCGTAGCCCGGATGAGGCGTTAGCCGCTATCCGGGAAACCTCCCCCGCTGCGAGCGAAACTTCACCCAACTGTAATCTGAACGACATCTCTACCTTCTACTGTCTGGGCAGGACGGAGGAGGAGCCACTATGTTTAGTCTCGACAACGTACTCGATGACCTGTGGCCTCAGGCGAGGCCCGCCCCCTGGCAAAAGAAACTGTTAAAAAAGCTATTTTATGAGGAAGAGTTTCAACAATTTGCCGACCGTCACCGCCACCTGAAGGGGCTTGATACGGTCGAACAGGTGCTGGAATACCTCAATATCCGCTGCGCTATCCCGGCGCACGATCTCGAACAAATCCCCGAATATGGCCCGCTGGTCATTATCGCCAACCACCCCACCGGCACCCTCGACGGCCTGGCGCTCCTGTATGCGGTATCCCGCGTGCGCCGCGATGTCAAAGTGGTCACCAACCGCATGCTCACCCATCTTGAGCCCCTGAGCTCGCTGTTTATCCCGGTGGATAATATTCATGGCCGCACCGCTAAAACGGCGCTGCAGCAGATGGACCAGCAGCTGCAGGCCGGCGGGGTGCTGATCTTCTTCCCGGCGGGGGAAGTCTCCCGCCTCACCCGTCGCGGCATCCGCGATAAAAAATGGCACTCGGGCTTTATTAAGCTGGCGGCAAAATATCGCGCCCCGCTGCTGCCGGCATGGATTAACGCCCACAACAGCGCCCTGTTTTACGCCAGCACCCTGGTCTCCGACAACCTGCCGCTGCTCCTGCTGATGCAACAGATGTTTCGCCGGCGCAACAGCAGCCTGCCGGTGCGTATCGGCCAGCAGATCCCCTGGTCGAGCTGGTTCGATGCCCAGTCCAGCGCTCGCGAGCTTACCGGCCGCTGCTATCAGCACCTTGACCAGCTGCGCAAAGGGCTGCCGGGGCGGTTTAAAACCGAAAGCGCCATCGCCCGTCCGGAAGACCGGGCGCGGCTTAAACGCGAACTGCACAAGGCCGAATGCCTGGGCCGCACCGCCGACGGCAAAGTGATTTACCTCTGGCAGCGCAACGGCCAGGAGGAGGCGCCGCTGCTGCGCGAGCTGGGACGCCTGCGGGAAATCGCCTTCCGCGCGGTCGGGGAAGGCAGCGGCAAACGGCGGGATATCGACCGGTATGACGACGACTATCTGCATCTGATCCTGTGGGATGAAGAAGATCTGGAAATCGTCGGCGCATACCGCTTTATGCCGACGGCCATACAGCTGGCAAAGCGCGGCCTGGAGGGGATCTACAGCTCCAGTCTCTTCCACTACGACGGGCGGATGGACGACATCCTGCAGCACGGCATTGAGCTGGGGCGCAGCTTTATCCAGCCGCGCTACTGGGGTCGACGCGGGCTGGACTATCTGTGGTCCGGCATCGGCGCTTATCTGGCGCGCTATCCGCACTATCGCTATCTGTTTGGCCCGGTGTCGATTTCTGGCGGGCTGCCGCCCGCCGCTCGCGATCTGCTGGTGGCGTTCTACCGGCTGTGGTTCCCGGCGACGCATCCGCTGGCGGAGTCGCGTCGCCCTTATCCGGCGTCGCTACCCGACGTGCTGGCGCAGTTTGGCGGGGAGGATTACAACGACGACCTGGCCCGGCTGAAGTCCCTGCTGGGCAATCTCGGCTGCGCGATCCCGCCGCTGTATAAGCAGTACTCGGAAGTGTGCGAGCCGGGCGGAGTGCAGTTTATCGATTTCGGCAGCGATCCGGATTTCAATAACTGCGTGGATGGTCTGGTGCTGGTGGATCTCACCTACCTGAAGGCGAATCGCTATCAGCGCTATATTGGCGCGCATCTGGGTGCGCAAAAATCGGCATAAACGCTTTTTCCCGGCTTGCGGCGCGTTGCGCCTTAGCCGGGCTACGGTTCACCGTTTCCGACGGTTCGGTAGCCCGGAAAAGCCGCGTCAGGCGCCGCCTCCGGGAAGCAGCGGGCAATGCAGCATCCGCTTTTCCCCGCGGCTCGCGGCTGATACAAGCCTTACCCCGCCCGGTAATACGGCTTATCGCCAAGGATCGTCGCCCGGTGCATGATCCGCCGCTGCGGCAGATAGTCGGCGTTGGCGTAATGCTGGGTTACCCGGTTATCCCAGATAGCGACATCGTTCGGCTGCCAGCGCCAGCGCACCTGAAACTCCGGTTTGGTGATATGGGCAAACAGGAAGCTCAGCAGCGCCGCGCTCTCTTTCTCGGTCACGTCGACAATCCGCGTGGTAAAGCCTTCGTTAACGAACAGCGCCTGCTTGCCGGTCACCGGGTGGGTACGCACCACCGGGTGCAGCAGCGGCGGATGCTTCGCCACCGCCTCCTGCCAGCGCCGATGCTCGGCTTCCGTGTGGTTGTACTTATACTCCTGGAATGATTTACGGAAATCATGTTCCGCATGCAGGCCGCTCAGCAGCTGCCGGAAGGGCTCTGACAGCGCCTCCCAGGCGGCGATACCGCTGGTCCACAGGGTGTCCCCGCCGGTCGTCGGCAACTCTTTCGCCGCCAGAATAGCGCCGGCGGGCGGCGTGTCGATAAAGGTGACATCGGTATGCCAGTTGTCATTATCCGGCGGATTATCGTTATGGGTATCGAGGACGATAATCTCCTCCACGCCTGGGGCGTGAGGGTAGACCGGATGGATATGCAGGTCGCCAAACCGCAGCGCCAGGTCGCGCTGTTGCGCCGGGGTGATATTTTGCTCGCGCAGGAATACCACCTGATGACGCAGCACAGCGTGATACAGCTGTTCAAACTGGTTGTCGCTCAGCGGACGGGTTAAATCCGCCCCGGTCACCTGCGCGCCAATATACGGCCCCAGCGGGGTAATGCTCAGACGTTCACTCATTGTACTTCTCCATGCCAGGGCGTCAGGCGCCGCTGCAGCGCGCGCAGACCCAGTTCCAGTAAAAAGGCGATAATGGCAATCACCGCGATCCCCGCCAGCACCACATCGGTGGCGAGAAACTCGCCGGCGGACTGCACCATAAACCCTAACCCGCGGGTGGCGGCGATCAGCTCAGCGGCCACCAGCGTTGACCAACCGACGCCAAGACCAATGCGCAGCCCGGTGAGGATCTCCGGCAGCGCGCCGGGCAGGATCACCAGCCACAGCACCTGCGCCCGGCTGGCGCCCAGCGAACGGGCGGCGCGAATCCGCACCTGCTGCGCGCTTTTTACCCCCGCCAGCGCCGACATCGCTACCGGGGCGAAAATCGCCAGGTAGATCAGCAGGATCTTCGACGTTTCACCGATGCCAAACCAGATCACCATCAGCGGTAAGTAGGCCAGCGGCGGCACCGGACGATAAAGCTCGATCAGCGGATCGAGGATCCCGCGCACCGTTGAGTTGAGCCCCATGGCGATCCCCACCGGCACGCCGATCAGCACCGCCGCCAGCAGAGCGATAACGATCCGCGTCAGGCTCGCCGCCAGGTGCTGCCAGAGCGTCGCATCCATAAAGCCCTGCGGCCCGGCGATAGTGATAAGCTTCTGCAGCACCTGGCCCGGCGGCGGCAGAAATAGCGGGCTAATCAGCTGCAGCGCCGCGACCGCCCACCAGACGGCCAGTAACACCGCCAGGGTCGCCGCGCTGAGGGTGAGCTGACGGGAGAGCGGCCAGCGCCACTTCAGCGTCAGTTGACGCGGTTTGTCGTTCAGTACCACGCTCATGAGAAAGCCTCCCGTTGGTCAAACACCCGGCTCAGAATGTATTCCCGCTGTTCAATAAACCGCGGGTCGGATTTGATGCTGCGGCAGGGTTCGCCCGCGACAAAGCGGCGGCTGAAATCCAACGGCAGCCGCTCCACCACCCGCCCCGGCCCCGGCGACAGCAGCACCAGCTCGGTCGCCATAAAGATGGCCTCTTCAATGTCATGGGTGATGAGCAGCACCTGTTTGCCGGTCTCATGCCAGAGCGTCAGCAGCAGCGTTTGCATCTGCTCGCGGGTAAAGGCGTCAAGCGCGCCGAAGGGCTCATCCAGCAGCAACAGCTGCGGATTCGCCGCCAGCGCCCGGGCGATGCCCACCCGCTGGCGTTGACCGCCGGACAGCTGCCAGATAAAGCGCTTTTCCGCCCCTTCGAGGCCAACCTTTTTCAGCATCTGCGCCGCCGCTTGCCGCCGCTGCGCTTTATCCACGCCCGCCAGCTGCAGCCCCAGCGCCACGTTATCCTGCACATTGCGCCATGGCAGCAGGCCTTCGTTCTGGAAGACCACGCCGCGCTCTGCGCCCGGCCCGGTCACCCGCTGACCTTCGAGGGTGATGCTGCCGTGCTGATAGGGCACGAATCCGGCAATCAGGTTCAGCAGGGTAGTTTTACCGCAGCCCGAAGGCCCCAGCACCACCAGCAGCTCCCCACTCTCCAGCGTCAGGTTGATATCCGCCAGCGCCGGTTTACCGCCGTAGTCGGCGGAAAGATGCGAGATTTGCAGCATCGCCGCCTCCTTTACTTCACGAAACGGTCAGTAACGTACTGACGATAATCGGTTCCCGCCGCAGGCACTTTGCCCTGCTCTTTCAGAAAGCGCGCGGTATCGACGATGGCCTGATTGACCGGCCCATTCAGCGCCTGCGCCTGCTCAGCGGCGGTCAGGTAGGTGTTCCCCTTCACCAGCCCGGGGACATCGGCTTCCGGCACGCCGCTCAGGCGCGCCAGCTTGCTGATGTGGTCCGGCTGTTTCAGCCATGCCTCCGGGTTGGCGATGTAGGGCTGCTGGGCGTCGATGGCGCTTTTAGCAAACGCTTTGACGATCTCCGGATGCTGCTCGGCGAAGTCCTTACGGACCACCCAGACGTCGAGGGTCGGTGCGCCCCACTCCCCGACCTGCGCGGAATCGGTCAGCACCTTGCCCTCTTTTTCCAGTTCGTTAACCGCTGGCGCCCAGACGTAAGCCCCGTCGATATCCCCGCGCTGCCAGGCGGCGATAATCGCCGGCGGCTGCAGGTTAATAATCTGCACCTGGCCCGGCTTGATGCCCCAGTGTTTGAGCGCCGACAGCAGGCTGTAGTGGGTGGTGGAGATAAACGGCACGGCAATGCGCTTGCCGATCAGATCTTCCGGTTTGGTGATGCTTTTCTTCACCACCAGCGCTTCGGAGTTGCCGAGCTTTGAGGCGAGCAGGAACACTTCAATCGGCACCTGCTGGCTGGCGGCCACCGCCAGCGGGCTGGAGCCGATATTGCCGATCTGCACATCGCCGGAGGCCAGGGCGCGCACCACGCTGGCGCCGCTGTCAAATTTCCGCCAGTCGACGGTCGCCCCGCTGGTTTTGGCGAAGGTGTTGTCCGCCTGGGCGACTTTCGCCGGCTCAGCGGAGGTTTGATACGCCACGGTCACATTGACCGCCTGCGCCTGGAAGGCGGCGACGGCCAGCGCCGCCAGAAGAGTAATTCGCGATGTGAATGCCATAATGTCTGCTTCCCCTGAGTTGTTATAGGTGCAGTATTTCCGGCATCAGGATGGAGATGAAGTAATTAAAAATTCTGGCTAATAGCGAATCGTTTTTAGAACAAAAGCGGGAAAGGATAGTTGATTTTGAGCGGTTGGTTGGTGGCAGAGGGTTGGCGCCGGGTGGCGGCTGCGCCTTGTCCGCCCTACGGATCGCGCAAGGTGTAGGCCGGGTAAGCGCAGCGCCACCCGGCAAAAAACTCAGCGCTTCGCGTTAAGCTCAGCAATATCCTGCGGCGTGGTGCGGCAGCAGCCGCCGATCAGCTTCGCCCCGGCCGCCAGCCACTGCGGCAGATAATCCGCCAGGCTGGCGCAGGCTTCGCCATGATGGTGCCAGGTCTTGCTCACCGCATCATAATGCTCGCCGGAGTTAGGATAGACCACCAGCGGCAGCGCCGTCAGGCTGTGCAAATGCGCCAGCGCCGCGGGCGTATTTTCCAGCGCGATACAGTTGATCCCCACCGCCACCACCTGTGGGTTATCCGCCAGAGCGGCCATCACCTCGCGCAGCGGCGTGCCATCGCTGAGATGTTCGGCGTCGCGCAGCGTGAAGGAGTACCAGGCGCGGGCGCGGGGATACTCCTGCAGCAGGGCTGTCAGGGCCAGGATCTCGGCGAATGACGGCAGGGTTTCACAGGCCAGCAGGTCAGCGCCCGCATCCAGCAGCGCTTCGACGCGCGGGCGGTGGAAGGCCTGGAACTCTGCCGCGCTGCGCTGATAATCGCCGCGATACTCCGAGCCGTCGGCGAGAAAGGCGCCATACGGCCCCACCGAACCGGCGACCAGCAGCGTGCCGGCCTGCGGATTCTCAGCGAGGTACGCCTCGCGCGCTTTGCGCGCCAGCTCAACGCTTTTGCCGATCAGCGCCCGGGACTGCGCATCATCCAGGCCGCGCGCGGCAAAGCCGGCGGGAGTGGCCTGATAGCTGGCGGTGATCGCCACCTGCGCCCCGGCGCGAAAGTAGTCGAGATGCACATCGCGGATCAGCTGCGGGTTCTCCAGCAGCACTTTCGCCGACCACAGGCTGTCAGCCAGATCGCAGCCGCGGGCCTCCAGCTCGGTGGCCATGGCGCCGTCCAGCAGCACAAAAGGCTGGGCGGCAAGCAGGGCGGTAAACGGATTAGTCTGCGACATGTTGTGGCTCCTGAGTCATTTTCCGTGAACGAGTAAGATACCAGGCACCATAGCACAGGGCCACAAAGGGGATCCCGCACCACAGCGCAATTCTCTGGCTCGGGTCAAAAGCGAGGCCCACGCAGGCCACCAGGCACAGCACAAAGCCCAGAATCGGCACCACCGGATACCAGGGGGCGCGATACTGCAGATCGCTCAGCGCCTTACCCTGCTGCAGATGGCGGCGGCGGAACATAAAGTGCGAGGCGCAGATGCTCAACCACACCGCCACCACCGCAAAGCCGGAGATCGCCGACAGCGCCACAAACACCGTATCGGGCGCCACCACGCTGGAGAACAGCGCCAGCACGCCGCCCAGCATACTCACCGACAGCGCGGTCACCGGCACGCCCCGTTTATTGACTTTGGCAAAGCAGGCCGGCAGCGTCTTCTCGTTCGACAGCGACCAGAGCATCCGCCCGGAAGCGTACAGGCCGGAGTTGGCCGCCGAGAGGATCGCCGTCAGGATCACGAAGTTGAAAATATCCGCCGCGTAAGGGATGCCCACCTTTTCAAACACCAGCACGAAGGGGCTTTTCTCCACCCCGGCCTGTTGCATCGGGATCAGCGCCGCCAGCACAAACACGGTGCCGATAAAGAAAATAATCAGCCGGGCGATGGTGGTGCGGATGGCGACCGGAATGACCTTATGCGGGTTTTCCGTCTCTCCGGCGGCAATGCCGATAAGCTCCGTCCCGGAGAAGGCGAAGTTCACCGCCACCATGGTCATCAGGATCGGCAGGCCGCCGTGCGGGAACCAGCCTTCGGCGGTGAGATTGCGCAGGCCCGGCGCCGGGGAGCCATCCTGCATCGGAATGATGCCGAAAATGGCCGCGCCGCCGAGAATAATAAACGCGATGATGGTGATCACTTTCACCAGCGAGAACCAGAACTCGCCTTCGGCGAAGAAGCGGGTCGAAATGATGTTAAGACCGAAAATCACCGCGCAGAACACCACGCACCAGATCCAGACCGGCACCTGCGGGAACCAGTACTGCATACAGAAGCCGGCGGCGGTGAAGCTCGAACCCAGCGCCACCGTCCACGTCAGCCAGTAGAGCCACGCCACGGTATAGCCCGTCGCCGGGCCAAGGTAGCGCGCCGCGTAAACATGGAAGGCGCCGGTCTCCGGCATCGCCACCGACAGTTCGCCGAGGCACTGCATCACCAGCCAGACCACCAGGGCGCCAATCAGATACGCCAGCAGCGTTCCGGCCGCGCCGGTGGTGGAGATGATATAGCCGGTATTAAAGAACAGGCCGGTGCCAATCACGCCGCCGAGCGACAGCATGATCAGATGGCGCGTTTTCATGGTGCGCTTCAGTTGCCCACCTTGTTGTTGTGTTGTGCTTTGCATTTTATTTTCTCACGCCAGCCCGCTTGCCCGGGCCATGATGCGTATAAACGTATAGACATCTAAACATCCAAAAGAAGAAGTGTTATACCGTGCCACCGCGGAAAAAGCAAAGCCGCTGCACCAGGTCGCGCGCCGACAGCGTGCAGCCTGCCCCATTTTTGCGCAGCGCCGGTGAGCGCGCCACGGGCTGGCGCCTCATCGCGGCGGACAACGTTCTGGCACTCTCTTTGCAGCCTGTCGTTCAGAACCTTTCTATCTGGCGAGGCAACACGTATGACAGAGCAAACCACCACCTTAAAAAGAACGCTCGGCAGTTTTCGTTTATGGGGGATCGCCGTCGGACTGGTGATATCCGGGGAGTACTTCGGCTGGAGCTACGGCTGGTCGCAGGCGGGCACGATGGGGTTTATGGTCGTCGCCCTGGCGGTCGCCGCCATGTACTGCGCCTTTATTTTCAGCTTTACCGAGCTGACCACCGCCATCCCGCACGCTGGCGGCCCTTTCGCCTACGCCTACCGCGCCTTCGGGCCCACCGGCGGCTTTATCGCCGGTTTTGCCACCCTGATTGAATTCGTCTTCGCCCCGCCGGCCATCGCCATGGCCATCGGCGCCTACCTCAACGTGCAGTTTCCGGCGCTGGATCCGAAGTGGGTCGCCTGCGGCGCTTACGTGATCTTTATGACGCTCAATATCCTCGGCGTCGGCATCGCCGCCACCTTCGAGCTGATCGTCACCCTGCTGGCCATCTTCGAGCTGCTGGTGTTTATGGGCGTGGTCGCCCCCGGCTTCTCCTGGAGCCACTTCACCGCCAACGGCTGGGCGGGCGCGGAAAGCTTTAGCGGCCTGGCGCTGCCGGGGATGTTCGCCGCCATTCCGTTCGCTATCTGGTTTTTTCTCGCCATTGAGGGGGCTTCCATGGCCGCCGAAGAGGCCAAAGATCCGCAGCGCACCATTCCGCGCGCCCTGGGCGGAGGCATTCTGACGCTGACGGTGCTGGCGATCGGCGTGATGGTATTCGCCGGCGGCGTCGGCGACTGGCGCGCGCTGTCCAATATCAACGACCCGCTGCCTCAGGCGATGAAGACGGTAGTGGGCAACGGCAGCGGCTGGCTGCATATGCTGGTGTGGCTGGGGCTGTTTGGCCTCGTCGCCTCCTTCCACGGCATCATTATGGGCTACTCGCGGCAGATCTACTCCCTCGCCCGCGCCGGCTATCTGCCCGCCGGGCTGGCCTCCCTCAACCGCCGCACCCGCACCCCGCATCTGGCGATCCTCGCCGGCGGCGTGGTGGGTATCGCCGCGATCTTCTCCGACTCGCTGATCACCATCAGCGGCATGCCGTTGACCGCCTGCATCGTCACCATGTCGGTATTTGGGGCTATTGTTATGTATATCACTTCCATGGCGGCGCTGTTCAAACTGCGCCGTAGCGAGCCGAAGCTGATCCGTCCGTTCCGCGCGCCGCTCTACCCGCTGGCGCCGGCCTTTGCCCTCGGCATGGCGGTGATCTGCCTGGTGGCGATGGTCTGGTATAACCTGCTGCTGGCGCTGATTTTCGCGGCGATGATGCTCGGCGGCTACCTGTGGTTCCGCAAAACCGCAGCGGCCCGTGAACGGGCGCCAGTGGATCCTCAACTGCGCACGGTCTCCTGAGGAGGCGGCATGTATAAAACCACGCTATCGGGCCAGGTATGGCGCTTTGATAGTCTGAAAACGCTGATGGCGAAAGCGTCGCCGGCCCGCTCCGGCGACGCCCTGGCGGGCGTTATCGCCCACTCGGCCGAAGAGCGGATGGCGGCGAAAATGACCCTCGCCGAGGTGCCGCTGACCGACATTCTCGACAACCCGCTTATCCCCTACGAGCAGGACGAAGTGACCCGCCTGATCCTCGACACCCATGATGCGCAGGGCTTTGCCGCCCTGCGTCACCTGACGGTCGGCGATTTCCGCGACTGGCTGCTGGACGATGCCACCGATACCGCCACGCTGCAGCGGGTCGCCCGCGCTATCACCCCGGAGATGGCGGCGGCGGTAAGCAAGCTGATGCGCAATCAGGATCTGATCCTCGCCGCCAGCAAATGTCAGGTGGTGACGCGCTTTCGCAACACCATCGGCCTGCCCGGCCACCTCAGCGTGCGCCTGCAGCCCAATCATCCCACCGATGACCTGAAAGGCATCGCCGCCAGTATGCTCGACGGACTGCTGTACGGCGCCGGGGATGCGGTGATCGGCATCAACCCGGCCAGCGACAGCTTACCGGTGCTGGCGCAGCTGAACGTGATGCTGGACGATATTATCCAGCGCTTCGCCATTCCCACCCAGTCCTGCATTCTGACCCACGTCACCAATACGCTGCAGCTGATTGAGCGCGGCGCGCCGGTGGATCTGGTGTTTCAGTCGGTGGCGGGAACCGAAGCGGCCAACAGCGGCTTCGGCATCAACCTTGCCATGCTGCAGGAGGCCCGCGAGGCGGCCCTCAGCCTCGGTCGCGGCACCCTCGGCAACAATGTAATGTATTTTGAGACCGGCCAGGGGAGCTGCCTGTCGGCCAACGCCCACCACGGCGTCGACCAGCAGACCTGCGAGGCGCGGGCCTACGCCGTCGCCCGCCACTTTGAACCGCTGCTGGTCAATACGGTGGTCGGCTTTATCGGTCCGGAGTATCTCTACGACGGTAAGCAGATTATTCGCGCCGGGCTGGAGGATCACTTCTGCGGCAAGCTGATGGGTCTGCCGATCGGCTGCGACGTCTGCTATACCAACCACGCGGAAGCGGATCAGGATGATATGGACACCCTGCTGACCCTGCTGTGCGCCGCCGGGCTCACCTTCCTGATCGGCGTGCCAGGGGCGGACGATATCATGCTTAATTACCAGAGCACCTCGTTCCATGACGCGCTCTACGCCCGTCGTCTGCTGGGCTTAAAGCATGCCCCGGAGTTCGCCGACTGGCTGGCGAAGATGCAAATTATCGATCCGCACGGCGCGCTGCGGCTCACCGATGCCCGCCATCCGCTGCTGTCCGTTCTGCCGCAAGGAGCCCCCGTATGAACCGTCCCGACGCCTGGAACCCGCTGCGTGAATTTACCGATGCGCGGATCGCCCTGGGCCGCAGCGGCGCCAGCCTGCCGACCCGCGAAGTACTTAACTTTGGTCTGGCCCACGCCAGAGCGCGGGACGCCATTCATCAGCCGTTCGCCAGCCAGCAGCTGGTGGCGCCGCTGGCGGCGCTCGGCCTCGACACCCTGACGGTGCACAGCGCCGCGCCGGACCGTCATACCTATCTGCGGCGCCCGGATCTCGGGCGGCAGCTCGCCGACGAGAGTCGCGCCGACCTCGCCGCCAGCGGCGTCCGCCCCGCCGACCTGCTGCTGGTGATCGGCGACGGCCTCTCTTCCTGGGCGGTAGAGCGCCAGGCGGTGCCGTTGATCCGCGCCCTGCTGCCCTGGCTGCAGACGCTGGGGATCGGCCTGGCGCCGGTGGTGCTGGCCCATCAGTCGCGGGTGGCGCTGGGGGATGATATTGGCGAAACCCTGAAAGCCCGCGCGGTGGCGATCCTGATTGGCGAACGACCGGGCCTCTCCTCGCCGGACAGCCTCGGCGTCTACCTCACCTGGCAGCCCCATCGGCAGCGGCTGGAGTCGGAGCGCAACTGTATCTCCAATATTCGCCCGGAAGGGCTGAGCCATGACGCCGCCGCCTTTAAACTGGCCTGGCTGCTGGAGCAGGCTTTTTTACGACGGCTTACCGGCGTGCGCCTGAAAGATGAAAGCGATAATCCGGCGCTGCATGGAAAAATAAAACCATTGACCCCTTTAAAATAATAAGTCACGCGAGCCGAAGAATAGATTTTTAATATTACCTGGCGCACCTGAATATTATATTCGGGTGCGCGCTGAAATCGCCCGGCGGCGCTTCGCTGGCGCGAGCCTGTGGAAACCGTTCAACCGGTTTATAGTGCGTATTTTCCAGGCCGGATAAGTCGCCAGTCGCTACCCGGAAAAATACGTTCAGCGTATCAAAAGCCGTGTTGTCACCAGCCTTATGCCCTTGCCTGCAGGTAATAAGAATATTGCATGAGTAAAAACGAAACGGACGTTGTAAGGTAATTCAGCGCCTTAAAAAATACCCGTCATACTTTAAGTTGCATGTGCGTTGGCTGCGTTCTCTCCCCCCAGTCACTGACTTCTGCAAGCGCCTGGGGACTCGCTCACATGCCGCCTTCATGCGACTCGAATTATTTAGGGTATATATCTCGTTATCTATTCAACATAACAGCCAATAATTCGCCAGATACGCTGGCGAATTATTCCTCAATGTTATGCAGTCATTGATGGTTAAAGATAAATAATCGACCGACGGAGAAATACCAATGAAATCGTTTTCCGGGAAAGCGTCTTTAATGGCCACGCTGGTAGCCGCGCTGGCCGGCGCGAGCAGCGCGCAGGCAGCGGAAATTAAAATCGGGGTGGTATTACCCCTGAGCGGCGCCCTCAGCGGCTATGGTCAGCCGTCGCAGAAAGGGCTGGACATTATTCAGACCATCACCCCGACGTTAAAAAATGGCGATACCATCAAGCTTATCGTTATCGATGATAAAAGCGACAAAGTCGAAGCGGCCAACGCCATGCAGCGGCTGGTCTCCAGCGATAAAGTGGATGCCGTGATCGGGGAAGTTACCTCCTCCAACACCCTGGCGATGACCAAGATCGCCGACGACAGCAAAACGCCGCTGGTCTCCTCCACCGCCACCAACGACCGCGTCACCCGCAACCATCCGTACGTCAGCCGGGTCTGCTTCTCGGACAGCTTCCAGGGGGTGGTCGGGGCCAATCTGGCCTCCCGCGATCTGAAAGCCAAAACCGCCGCCATCGTGTTTGACAGTAGCAACGATTACTCCGTCGGCCTGGCGAAAGCGTTCCGCACCCAATTCCTGAAAAACGGCGGCACCATTCCCATCGAGGTACAGGCCCCGGGAGGCAGCAAGGACTTTAAAGCCCAGCTGGCGAGCGTCAAGGCGAAGAATGTCGACATGATTTATATGCCGATCTACTACACCGAAGGGGCGCTGATTGCCGTGCAGTCAAAACAGCTGGGGCTCAACAAACCGGTGGTGGGCGGCGACGGTCTGGCCGCAGATCAGGTCTTCTTCGATGTGGGTAAAGACGCGGTCAACGGCTATATGACCACCGATTACTACTCGCCGAACGCCAAAGAGCAGACCCCGGCCGGGGAAACCTTCATCAAAGCCTGGGAAGCCAAATACCAGCAGCCGACCCATACCTGGGGCGCAATGGCGGCGGACGCCTATAACGTTATCGTCAACGCCATGAACCAGTGCAGCGATCCCCACGATCGGGTCTGCGTGAATGAAAAAATCCGCGCCACCAAAGATTTCCAGGGCGTGACCGGCACGCTGACGTTACAGAACGGCGACGCCATTCGCAGCGCGGTCATCAACGAAGTGAAAGATGGCAAGCTGGCGTTTCGTACCGTGGTTAACCCTTAAGTTGTGACGAGGCTACAAAATGGACGGCGCCATTTTTCTCCAGCAAGTGGTCAATGGAATGAGTCTTGGGGGCATGTACGCCCTGATTGCCATCGGTTATACGATGGTTTATGGCGTGCTAAGGCTGATCAACTTCGCCCATGCGGACGTGATGATGGTCGGCGCGTTTAGTACGCTGTTTTTATTTTCTTCGGTTGGGCTACCCTTCGGGGTAGCCGTTTTCCTGACTCTCGGGCTGTGCGGCCTGTTTGGCATGCTGATTGACCGGGTCGCCTATCGTCCGCTGCGCCAGGCCTCGAAAATTTCCATGCTGATCACCGCCATCGGCGTCAGCTTCTTCCTCGAAAACCTGTTTAACGTGCTGTTTGGCGGCAGCTCGCGCTTCTTCTCCGCCCCTGACTTTTTCAACCAGACCCGGGCCTTCGGCAGCGTCATCATTACCAACGTGGCGTGGATTGTGCCGCTGATCACCGTCCTGCTGCTGCTGGCGATCCTCTGGCTGCTGTACCGCACCCGCTATGGAATGGCGATCCGCGCGGTAGCCTTTGACGTCAACACCGTGCGTCTGATGGGCATTGACGCCAACCGGATCATCTCCCTGGTCTTCGCCCTCGGCAGCAGCCTCGCGGCGCTCGGCGGCGTGTTCTACTCCATCAGCTACCCGACGATCGATCCCCTGATGGGCGTGCTTATCGGCCTGAAGGCCTTCGCCGCCGCCGTGCTGGGCGGGATCGGCAGCGTCACCGGCGCGGTGCTGGGCGGCTTTATCCTCGGTTTTACCGAGGTGGTCGCGGTGGCGATCTTCCCCGAACTGGGCGGCTATAAAGACGCTTTCGCCTTCCTGTTCTTGATTCTGGTCCTCTTGTTCCGCCCGGTCGGCATTATGGGCGACGAACGTCTGGAAAGGAGCCGTTTCTGATGCTCAACGCGACGACCACCGCCGGGGCGCAGCTGCGCAACCTGGCCATTATTGTCATCTGTATCGCGCTGCTGGCCGGAATCAACGTGGTTTTCAATGACTACATTGTTCGCGTCATCAGCACCATTTTTATCTTTATGATCCTCGCGGTCAGCTACAACCTGATCAACGGCGTGACCGGCCAGCTGTCGCTGGAGCCGAACGGCTTCGTGGCGGTAGGCGCCTACGTCACCGCCCTGCTGATCCTCTCCAGCGACAGCAAAATAGATATGTTTGAAATGGCCGCCCCCAGCCCGTGGATCCTCAGCCTGCACGCGGGCTTCCTCCCCGCCCTGCTGATAAGCGGCCTGTGCGCGGCGGCGCTGGCGGTGTGCCTCGCCGTACCGGTCTTCCGGGTGCGCGGCGACTACCTGGCCATCGTCACCCTCGGCTTCGGGTTTATCATCAAGATCCTCGCCATTAACAACCCGCAAATCACCAACGGCGCCATCGGGCTGAACGATATTCCCCAACAGCCGCATCTCCTGTTCTGGTGCGGCCTGTTCGCCCTGCTGGCTACCGGCATGATCCTCCAGCTGGTGTGGTCGAAGTATGGCCGGATGATGAAAGCCATTCGCGACGACGAAGATGCGGCGATCGCCATGGGGGTCAACACCTTCCGCATTAAAACCTGCGCCTTCGCCACCAGCGCCTTCTTCGAAGGGATCGGCGGCGGTCTGCTGGCTTCCCTGCTGACCACCATTTCCCCGGGGCTGTTCGACTTTATGCTCACCTTCCAGCTGCTGATTATTATCGTCCTCGGCGGACTCGGCAGCACCACCGGCGCCCTGCTCGGCACCGTGCTGGTGGTCGGCAGCGGCGAGTGGCTGCGCTTTCTCGACCAGCCGCTGCAGTTCTTCGGTCACGATCTCGGCGCCTATCCGGGCCTGCGAATGGTGGTCTTCTCCCTGCTGCTGCTGATCATCATGCTTTTCGCCCGCGAAGGGCTGCTGGGGAAAAAAGAGATTTGGCAGATGGGAAGAAGGAACAGCAGCTATGGCGGAAAATAAAATCATCCTGCAGGTGCAGGACGTCACCATGCAGTTTGGCGGCCTGCGGGCCATCGACAACGTTAGCTTCCATGTTGACGAAGCGGAGATCTTTGGCCTTATCGGCCCGAACGGCGCGGGCAAAACGACCCTGTTTAACGTCATCACCGCCAACTATAAGCCCACCAGCGGCAGCGTCACCCTCGCGGGCACCTCGCTGAAGGGGCTAAAGCCCAACCAGGTGGTCAACGCCGGGATCGCCCGCACCTTCCAGAATATCCGTCTGTTTAACTCGATGACGGTGCTGGAGAACGTGATGGTCGGGCTTGACCGCGCCAGCCGCTATTCGTTGCTGGAGGCGGCCCTGCACATTGGCCGCTACTTTCCGGCCGAGCGGGCGGCGAAGGCCAAAGCGATGGCCATTCTGGAAGACATCGGCATCGCCCACTTCGCCCATATGCAGGCCACGAACCTGAGCTATGGCAACCAGCGCAAAGTGGAGATCGCCCGCGCGCTGGCCACCTCGCCGAAGCTGCTGCTGCTCGATGAGCCGGCCGCCGGGATGAACCCGAAGGAGACCGAGGATCTGGCGGAGCTGATCTTCCGCATGCGCCATGACTATCAGCTCAGCGTCCTGTTAATCGAGCACGATATGCCCTTCGTCAACCGCCTGTGCGAACGGGTGATGGTCCTGGAGTATGGTAAGCCATTGTTCAGCGGCCTGATGGCCGAGGCGATCCAGCATCCGGACGTCATTTCCGCTTATCTGGGAGAAGCCAATTATGCTTAACGCCAGGGAACTGAAGGTCTTTTACGGCGTGATCCAGGGACTGAAAGGCGTCGATATCGATGTTTATGACCGTGAGATCGTCACCCTGATCGGCAGCAATGGCGCCGGTAAAACCTCCACCCTCAATGGGATCGTCAACCTGGTGCGCTCCAGCGGGCGCGTCAGCTTCCTCAACGACGATATCTCGCGCAGCCAGACCCACCAGATCGTACGTCGCGGGCTGGCGCTGGTGCCGGAGGGACGCCGGGTCTTTACCAACCTGACCATCGAAGAGAACCTGCGCATGGGCGCTTACAATAATCTCGCCGGCTACACCCGCCTGCGCGATCGTATGTACGCCCTCTTTCCACGGCTCAAGGAGCGGCGTCATCAGATGGCGGGCACCATGAGCGGCGGCGAGCAGCAGATGCTGGCCATCGCCCGGGCGCTGATGAGCGAGCCGGTGTTATTGATGCTGGATGAACCAAGCCTCGGGCTGGCGCCGAAAATTGTCGGCGAGCTGTTCGGCATCATTAAGCAACTGCGCGAAGAGAATATGACGGTGCTGCTGGTGGAGCAGAATGCGACGGCCGCGCTGGCGATCGCCGATCGGGCGTATGTCCTGGAGAATGGCCGGATCACCTTGTCAGGCGCGGCGCGGGAGATGCTGACTAACCCGGAAATTAAGCGGATGTATCTGGGGGGATAAGGGTGGTTAAAACTGCCTGGGCTGCGGCGGCGCCTCCTGCGATGCCGCAACCTCAGGCAGTCTCTTGCTACACAAAGCACACCTCGTTCCAGTAGGCTTCTCGCGTCCTGCGTCGCTCAGTATGTCTTATCATGACGGAACCACCGGGTTTCCACGTTGCCAATGTCCACGCCGTAGAGGCTGGCCACCGGCAGGATCGCCTCCATGACGCGTTGGGTATCTTGCTGTCCGGCTTCACCGTTGGACAAAAAAGCCAGCCAGCCCGTTAACCGTTGCCACAATGCCACTTTCGTTTTCTCCTCTGTCGGGAAGCGAATCGCCTGGGTCTATTTCAACCACAGTTGGCCGGGCGCGGGAAATATTAATTCCGAATTTGCAATCCTGGCTGGCGCATATTACGCCCGGTCCTGTCACCCTCACCCTCTCTCCGGAGGGAAAGAGGGCCGTTCGGCTGTCGTTGCCGCACCGGTATACACCGCGGGGCCACAGGGAAAGGCACATACCATTTTTAACGGATATGTTCTGATAGCTATGAAATGGCTCCTGAAACCTACGGGCGTGCAGCGGGCCCGATTCCCGCTGAAATCGGCGAACCGGAGGTCGGCAGACAAGGGCTGGCCGCCATGGAGGGCGGCCAGAGGCGATTCGAGACACGACAAAATTGCCGGGAGCAATTTTGAACAGCGCTTGCGCTGGCCCCGCAGGGGCGAGTCCCAGGGATGGGACGAGTAGTATCGAGTTGAGCCGACCGCAGGCTGATGACCGGGAGGTGAGCGTAGTGCGCAGCACCGATTTCTCTGCGGGACCGGGGGGATTGTAAAGGGGAGACGGTTTTCTCCCCCTTTACCCGTTCACCGGCAAAGAACCACCATTTTCTCGCAAACGCAAAGTGAACGGAAAATTACCCCTATCCCTCACCCTCTCTCCGGAGGGAAAGAGGACCGCCCGGCAGTCGTGACTGCGCCGGTAAAACGCTACCTGCGCATAAAGAATACCCACAGGTTTGTTAAGTTCTTTTTCGTTATAGATAAGAATTTTTTCTTCTTTGCCGCCGACGGGGAATGTGTGGGAGCGTGATGTCCACAAAACAAAACAGGGATTCAGGGGAAAAAATATGCGCAACAAAACCACAAAAATCGCACTGGCGCTGGGTATGCTGCTGCTCGCCTCGCAGGCGCAGGCCGACCAGCTGGCTGACATCAAAGCCGCCGGCGTCGTGAAAGTCGCCACCTTTGACGCCAACCCGCCGTTCGGCTCCGTGGACGCCAAAACCCACCATATCGTCGGCTACGACGTCGACTTTGCCCAGGCGCTGGCGAAAGCGCTCGGCGTCAAACTCGAACTGGTGGCCACTAACCCGGCCAACCGTATTCCGCTGCTGCAGTCCGGCAAAGCCGACCTGATCGTCGCCGACATTACCATCACCCCGGAGCGGGCCCAGGTTATTGATTTCTCAACGCCGTATTTCGTCACCGGCCAGCAGTTCCTCGTGCCGGCCGGCTCTCCGGATAAGCTTGATGAGTACAGCAAAGCGCGCATCGGCGCGGTGAAAGGCACCACCGGCGAACAGGCGCTGCACCAGCGTTTCCCGCAGGCTCGCGTCCTCTCCTATGACGATATTCCGCTGGCCCTGACCGCCCTGCGCAACGGCAACGTCCAGGCCATCACCCAGGACAGCACCATCCTTGCCGGTCTGCTGGCGGAAGCGCCGGATAAAGCCAAGTTTAAAATTCTGCCCGACCTGCTCAGCAAAGAAGAGATTGGCGTGGGGGTGAAGAAAGGCGAACCAGCCCTGCTGAAGGCCGTCAACGATGAGCTGGTGAAGCTGGAGAAAACCGGCGAAGCTGCGAAAATTTACGATGTCTGGTTTGGCCCTGCCACTAAAACGCCGCAGCCGCGCGCCTTTACCATAGAAGCGAAATAATATGTTCTCGGGTTTATTCTCCCACTCCGCGGCCCCGGCCGCGGATTTTTCACGTCTACAGCGCGCCAGCATTACCTTTCGTGAGGTGGCCAAGCGCTACGGCGATCATCAGGTGCTTAACGCCATCAACCTGCAGGTCGATCCCGGCGAAGTGGTGGCGATCCTCGGCCCTTCCGGATCGGGAAAATCGACGCTGATCCGCCTGATCAACCAGCTCGAATCCTTAAGCGGCGGCGAGATCCTGATCGACGGCAAACCCACCAGCCGGCTGAGCGGCAGCGCCTTGCGCCAGCTGCGCAGCCGCGTCGGCTTTGTCTTCCAGCAGTTCAACCTTTACGCCCACCTGACGGCGCAGGAGAACATCACGCTGGCGCTGGAGCGCGTCCACGGCTGGGGAAAAAGCGCGGCACAGGAGCGAGCGCTGGCGCTGCTGCGTCAGGTTGGGCTGGAGGAGAAAGCGCAGCAGATGCCGGCGCAGCTCTCCGGCGGCCAGCAGCAGCGGGTGGCGATCGCCCGCGCCCTGGCCTCCTCGCCGCAGATTATCCTGTTCGATGAGCCCACTTCGGCCCTCGACCCGGAGATGATCGGCGAAGTTTTGCAGGTGATGAAAAACCTCGCCCACAGCGGGATCACCATGCTGGTGGTGACCCACGAGATGCAGTTTGCCCGCGAAATTGCCGACCGGGTGGTGTTTATCGACGGCGGCGACATTCTCGAGGTCGCCCCGCCGGCTGAGTTTTTCGCCCATCCGCAGCATGCCCGCGCGCGGCGTTTTCTGCAGAAGGTGCTGGATCCGCTGCACCAGGAGAGCCTCGAGTGACGCCGATGCTTGACTGGCACGGCGTCCTGAGCGGACAGCCGTTGCAATGGATTATCTCTGGTTTTCTCACCACCGTCTGGGTCAGCGTCGCCGGGATCCTGCTCGCCACTCTGCTGGCGGTCCTGCTGCTGGCCCTGCGTCTCGGCGGCGGCCGCGCGGGGCGCGGGCTGGTGGCCGCGTGGGTCTCGCTGTTTCGCAATACCCCGCTGCTGGTCCAGCTGCTGTTCTGGTACTTTGCCGCCTGGAACCTGCTGCCGCTGGCGGTGAAGAACGTGGTGAACGACGAGCACGCCTGGTCCATTCTGCCGGGCAACGTCTGGTGGCTGACGCCGGAGTTCCTCTGCTCAATGTGGGGGCTGGGGGTTTTTACCTCCGCCTTTCTGGTGGAAGAGATCGCCTCCGGACTGCGCGCCGTCAGCCACGGGCAGCGGGAAGCCGCGCTGTCGCAGGGCTTTACGCCGTGGCAGGAGCTGCGCTTTATCCTTCTGCCGCAGGGGCTGGCCAACGCCTGGCAGCCGATTGTCGGCCAGTATCTCAACCTGATGAAACTCTCATCGCTGGCCAGCGGCATCGGCTTTGCGGAACTGACCTATCAGGTGCGGCAGATTGAGAGCTATAACGCGCACGCCCTGGAGGCTTTTGCCGTCGGCACCGCGCTGTACCTGGCGCTGGGGGTGGCGATGGGCGTGGCGCTAACGCGTCTCGGCCCGGGAAGAAAACTGCAACGGAGCGCCCAACATGAACGCTAATCTGGCGGTGATCGCCGATAACCTTGATTACCTGCTGTGGGGCCGGCTGGCGGAGGGCCAGCCCGGCGGCGTGGCCCTGACCCTGCTGATGGCTATCGGCGCCACGCTGCTGGCGCTGCCGGGAGGCATTGCGCTGGCGGGCCTGGCCTGGCGCTACGGCGGACTGACGCGGCGTCTGCTGTTTCTGTGGGCGGAAATTATCCGCGGCATCCCGCTGATATTTGTCATCTTCTGGCTGTGGTATCTGCTGCCGATGCTGACCGGCGGCGATCTGCCCGGCGCGGTGACCGTGACCCTGGCGCTGGCGTGGTTTACCGCCGCCTCGGTGATGCACTCGGTGCTGGCCGGGCTGCAGTCGCTGCCGAAAGGTCAGTATGAGGCGGCGCTGACTCAGGGCTTCGCCCCCGGGCAAACGCTGCGCCTGGTGCTGCTCCCGCAGGCGCTGCGCAACGTTCAGCCGTCGCTGGTGGGGATCTTTATCGGCCTGCTGAAGGACACTTCGCTGGCGTTTATCGTCAACGTCCCGGAGCTGACCACCGTGGCCGGCCAGGTCAACAACCGGGTGCAGATCTATCCCCTGGCGATCTTCGTCTTCACCGGCGCGGTGTACTACCTGCTGTGCTGCGGTCTGAGCCTGCTGGCCAGCCGGCGCTTTACCCGCCGTGCGACCGCCGGGTAAGGTTCACTCCGCGGGGCGGGGCTTCAGCGGGCAGGTATCGCTGATCTTAATAAATTTGTCGTTATAGACCAGATAGTGGTTCCCCGGCTTGCGCAGCGCCGGCTGGCGAACCACGTCCCCGGGACGCAGATACCACGCGTCCCCCTCCTCTTCGGTCGAATCGCATCCTGGCTTAATCAGCAGCTTAAACCAGGTATTGCCGGTGTTGCTCACCGTCCCGGCCACCTTATCGAAAGACCATTTAAACTGCACCTCGCGCGGGCGCACCACCAGAATGGTATCCATCACCACCACCGGCTCCATGCTGACCTCGCCGCCGGTCGGGCCGCGCCTCGTCAGGTTGCGGGTGGGGATTTCGCGAAACGAGACCCGATAATAGCGCTCGCGGTTGTCTCGCGGGCCATGATAGTAAAATTTGAAGTATTCGCTCTCCCCGGCCTGCAGCGCCAGCTGACGGGGGGCGAACAGCAGCTCGCCATCCACCGGCCGGGAGCGCACTTCGCTGCCGCCCGGGCGATCGATGGCGCTGACGGTGATGCGGTACAGCCGCGCGCTTTTATTGTTGTTGACCACCCGTTTGCTGGCGAAATCCGCTTCAGCCGGCAGGGAAAAGGTCAGGTTGCCGACCGAGATAGCCTGCGCCAGCGGAGCCACCAGCAGGCAGCCCACCGTCAGCAGGGCCTTAGTTAATGTTGCGCCACGTCGCCTGGACATGAATCTCTCCTGAAGCGCTGACTTCGCCAAACCAGCCGTTATCGTCTACCGTCCGCAGCGAAATGGCGTTATCCATCGGAATCGAGAATTTCACCGTGGTCTTATCCATCTGCCCCACTTCGCCGGAGATATCGGTCCACGGCGTGGTCAGCCACAGCGCATCGGTCATATCCCGCCAGCTGTCATCGCACCCGGCGTCGTAGGTCTGTGTCGCGCCGCTGCGGGTGATAAAAGAGAGCGTCGCCGGGAACGGCACTTTCGCCGTACCGTCATCGGAGCTAAAGAGACAGTAGGAGCGCCCGCCAATCACCTGCGCCGGTCCGGTCACTTTGATCAGCACTTCGTCGGCGGCCGTTTTACCGCTGGTGGTGACGATGTAGCCGAAATCGAGCGCCGGTTCGCCGCTGCCGACATACCCCTCCCGCGACGGCGCCGAGGTATATTCGTCGGAGATAATGCTGATGCTGAAATCACGGGGCTTGATAATCAGCGTATTGGAGGTGGAAAACTCATACCAGCCTGACTCCGGCGAGGTGGTGTTCTGGAAGCGAAAGTTGAACAGATCCTTGGTATTGATATCGCTGATCCCGAGATTCACCATCTGCTTAAAGAAGTTGCTGGAGAAGAATACATAGATTGCGTCTGAGCTCTTCATCTCGTTGAAGGTGTAGTAATAGGCGGTATTGCTCACCGGCTTCCATGAGCTGCCGTTGAGGCTGAACTGCATATCGTACGCCCCGACGGCCGAGGCCAGCGACGAGTTGGCGATCGCCGGGAAAATATGGATCGAGGTGTTGCTTAACCCATTGGTCTGCAACGTATAGTTGACCATCTTACAGCTTAACCCTGAGCGGCTGCCGATGGTCTGCGTCCGGCAGTCGGCGTTCCCTTCCCCGAGGGTCGGCACGCCATCGCTGTTGATAAACACCTCCGCCAGCGAGTGGGTGTTTATCAACCGCAGGCTCGCGGCTTTGGTGTGGGTGACATTGCGCACATACCAGTTGCCGGAGGCTTGATCCTTACAGCGCGCGCCGCTGCTGGCGTCGTAGTTCACCGAGGTCTGGCAGGCATTGATGGTCATCGTGAAGCTGCCGCCGACCGGCATCTGCTGCAGATACTGATAGAAGGCGTCCGACATCATACCGTGCATCCACTTCGCGCCGCCGCTGGTCACCGTCGCGCCATAGAACCCGCTGGCGTCGGTGGTTTGCGGCAGGATCAGACTGGTGGCCATATCGCACCCGGCGTACCAGTTGATGCAGCGCAGGCCGGTTAAAGGGTGCGAAACCGGCGAGTTTTCCAGCCACATATCAAACTTCCAGTTGGCATTGAGCCCGGTGTTGTAGCCGTTATCGATATAGCCGAGACTCTGCTGATAGATGGTCCCGGAGCCGGTGTATTTTAAGCCGGTCCAGCGGTTGGCGCCGGTCATGCGCGGATCCAGCGCCCCGCCGGGGGTGACGAAAAAGTTGTCGTCGGCGTTGTTTTCCACAAACACAAACTCGCGCGCCGGCGCATCCGACCAGGTGGTCTTCGACACCGCCGCCCTGAGCGCGGCCGCCGGCCAGAGCAGCGCGAGGATCGCCAGGGCGATTAAGGGGTTAACTTTCATTCTCTTCTCCTGTCTGCTGCGCCGCCGCCCACGACGAGAGGCCGCTGCAAACCACATCCCCCACCCAGACGGCGCCGCGCGCCTGGCTGAGCTCCAGCGCCACTTCGCAGGTTTTATTGCCGCCGTAGCTGAAATCGATCGTGGGGTATTTCTTATCCACATCCATGACAAACTCGCCATTTTCATCGGTGCGGGTACGGCCGATATGGTTGTTAATCCGCGCATTCGCCAGCAGCGTGCCGTCTTCCGCCCGAATACGACCGGAGACGGTGACCATCTGCTTCACCTCAGGCTCAATCACCGCCACGTTGCCGGGATAGAGGGTCAGATGACTCTTGCGCCCGCTGACGATGTCGTAACTGTCGAGCGAGTTTTTGCTGTTTTGCAGCTCCACCTCATAGCGGCCATAGGGAGAGAGCGGCAGATAGTTACGCTTGCCGCTGAGCGGGAAGATCCGCCCGTTGACCCTGGCGCTGATCTGACCGTCATCCTCCAGTCCGGTGTTGAAGATCACCCCGGCGTTGCCGTCGGTTCGTCCGCTGGCGGCGATATTTTTGCCCTGCCAGCCGACGCTGCCGCTGGCGGTGAGGTTGGTGTTGACGTAGCCGTCCGCCGCGCTGTTGACGTTCAGCGTGCCGCTGGCGTAGCGGGCGTCGAACTGGGCATACGCCCCGCCGCTGAGGGTTTTGTCATCCCCGGTATCGCCGGAGATGGCCCGCGACAGATTGGCGCCGATGGTGCGAATGGTGCCTTCATCAAACTGCTTGCGCGCTGAGAGGTTAGCCATGGTGTAGCCGTTCTGATGGGTCATCCCGGCGCTGAACCAGTTGCCCAGCGGCAGCGACAGATCGAGGGCGATATATTTCCCGGTGTTGGCGCTGCTGTCGCCATTGTTATAGCGCTGGATCCCCGCCCGCAGGCCGAGCGATCCAAAAGCGCCGCTGTAGACCGTCTGATAGTAATCCGCGGTGTAGTAATGACTGTTGTAGCGACGGTCATCGTTGTAGCTGACGCTGAATGTCCCCAGCTTCGACCACAGCGCGTTGAGGTTGAGGGTGCCGCCGATCGCCCGGTTGTCGGCATCGCTGCGTCGCAACTGATCGCCAATGCGGGTTCTCTCCTGGTTGACCCACACTGAACTAAAGCCCCCCGGCAGCGTGGCGCTGATGCTGCCGACGCTGCTCCACGAGCTGTCGCTGGCCAGCATATTTTGCAGGTTAACGTTGATCGACTCGCCCAGCGGCAGCGTCAGGCGGGTTTCTCCCACCGCCTGGTTGTCGTAGCCATAGCCCGTTGCCGCCCAGCTTAGGGTGCTGAGCGACCCGGAGGCCGAGAGGCCCGCCAGCCAGCTCTCTTTCGCCGGCCGGGTCTTTTTCCCGCTCTCCGACCAGCGATCCATATGAAAACTGCCGCCCCACACCTGCCACGCCAGCGGCGCGCCGGCGCCGCGTCCCCGGCTGAACAGCTTATTGACCCGCTGGGTGCGTTTGCTGACCACCCGCCCGTTGACGATCACCTCCACCTCCACGTCGTAAATACCGTACGGCAGGCCGCGGGTATCCACTTCATGGTTCCCCATGGCGAAGTTCTGGACGCTCAGCAACCGGCCGTCACGAGTGAGATGCACCTCGCCCGCCGCCGGCAGAAAGGCGATCACCGGCGTGGCGGACTGGCTGTTGTCGAAGACGGTGGAGCTGGCCTGGTTCCCCCAGGAAAGGCCGTAAATCTTGCCCGCCGAAATAGCGGTCATCGGCCCCAGGGACTGCAGGTTCCAGGTGTCAAGCATCCCGCCGGCAAAGCGGTGGCCGGCGAAATCGCGTTCATACATGGCCTTATATAATTCACTGTCCTGCTGACCGCTGCCGATCCCGTACAGCGAGCCGTCGAGCACCACATGATGCTCACGCAGCGCCGTGACGTTGTTCAGCGACAGATAGCTGGAGGTGTTGCTCCCGCCGTTGCGCATCTGGTTGTTATAGACGCCGAGGTTATAGCTCAGGTTGCTGCTGAGGGCGTTGACGCTCGACTGGCCGATGTCTTCGCTGCGCGAGCGCAGCACGGTGCCCAGCGCCTCGCGCTTGACCACCAGCTGCAGCAGCAGCTGGCGCAGGCTGAGATCCAGCTGCGCGCTGTCGGTCAGCGTGATGGTGAGCGCCTCGCTGAACGGGGCGTTGGCGAGGCCAGTCAGCTGCTGGCGGGTCTGTTCGCTGACGCTGGCGTTACCCTCATTGTCCTCCAGCCGGATCTGCCGAACGCGCAGCTGGCCGCCGTCCAGCCAGATAAAGGCGCTGCCGATCCGCTGATCGTCCCGGGTGTCCTGGCTGCCGGCAAGATGAATATAGAGCGGAACGCTCATGCCGTCCTGCAGCGCCTGGCTGAAGGCCTGCGGAATAATCACCCCGCCAATCTGCTGCGCCCCTGGGGCAGCCGCGCTGGCGTCGGGCTGAACGAACAAAAAAAACATGCCGAAGGCAAGTCGTGTTTTCAGTCCTGGGGAAATCCGTTGTAGAGGCATCGTCGTTATCCATCTGCACAGCTGTCTATTTCACGGGAACAAACTGCTCACCCTGCCAAAGCGCAACCCGCCCTTTTTTATCCGCCGTGTCCACGCGCGTAAAACGGCGTGATTTACCCGGCATCAGGTAGTAGTTCTCCTTACACTCCTTACCCTCGGCGGCCTTCAGGCAAGGGCCGTAGGCGAGGATCCGCAGCGTCGCGTTCCCGGTGTTGGTCAGGGAGCCGTTGGCGTACTGAAAGCGGTAGTTCACCTGCCGGGGCGCCACCACCAGGATGGTGCCGATGCGGGCGGAAGCGGTGGCCACCGCGCTGCGGGTGGCGTTATCGCGCTGGGCATCGCTGAGCGCCTGGTCGAACCAGACAATGCGGTAGTAGCGCTCTTTGTCATCCGCCGGGCCTTTGTAGAAGAAGCGGATTACATCGCTGGCCTGGGCGGGTAGCAGCAGGCTGGCGGGAGTGAGCAGCACCTCATCCGGTTTATCCATCGGGATAACCTGTCCGTCATCCAGCGGGGAAGAGAGCCGTTCGAGATGGATATTAATCAGCCGGCCGCTGTCAGTGCTGTTCTTGATCGTTTTGCTCAGCGTGCTGCTGCCGCTGTTCATAAAAGATGAGATATCGCCGACATCCAGCGCCTGCGCCGGCGATACTCCGGCAAGCAGCAGTCCGAGGGCCAGAAGGTGCTTTTTCATAACAATTCCGTCCGTGAAAAAAGCAGGGGGAGCCCCCCCTGCTGGTGCATCAGAAGGATCAGCTGGTCCAGGTGGCGTCGAACTGGACGCTAACGTCGCCGCTCCAGATCCCTTCCGGCAAGGTGCTGTAATCGGTCACGGCGGTGGTGCCGTCAGTGGTGCCGCTGATGATAGAGAAGGTGAAACCATCCTGCGCGGTGGTGCGGCCGCTGGCGTTGTAGCCATTAGCCAGCGCGCTGAGGTTGCCGCCCAGAATGTTGTTGGCGGTATCGATCATCACGGTATCACCGGTTTTTTCCACCGCTGCGCCGTTATAATCCACGCCCACGCTCAGCGTGGAGCCGGAGGTATCCAGCTGGGTTAAGGTGTTGGTGATAAGACGCGAGGTCAGCTTAAAGGCGGTCGCCGTTGCGTCACCCTCAATTGCCACGTCAAACAGACCTTTCTGTGAGTTAAAACCTTTCACGCCTTCGGCATACTGGAACGCCAGGCTGCCGAGCGGGGTGACGACCAGTTTGCTGGTGGTGTCTTTTTTGGCGGTCGCAGACCAGGTCGCTACAGCCTGAGCCGTTACGTCAGCAGCCTGCGCCACACCCATACCGGTAAACGCCGTTACCAGAGCTATTGCCAGAACCTTTTTTTTCATCGCTTTTTCTTCCTGAGTTGAATTAAGGACATGATGTCCCGGTGAACCATTCAAAAATTAAATTGCCTGGGTGTTACTGAACTAACTTATATATTTTGGAATACAGCTTGGCCTCAGCATTGCGCCGATGGGTATACACTGTCTTCACGCTACAATTTTCAATTCTGGCGATCGATTTCGGCTGCATGCCCTGGGCGGTCATGCGGATAATTTTCATTTCCCGGTCTGTGATTTTATCTTTCTTAATATCTTTACGGAGAAACCTGCCATTAATCACATAGGCCAGCTCTTTTCGAATATCGCGACTCAGGCCAACATATACCACGCCGCGAATATCGCTATTGTAATACCAGTAATTCGCTAAGGCCTCTGACTTTCTGGCCGCAATTAATACGACCTGTTTCCCCTTTACCGCGGATAGCCATTCGCTGTCGCGCCTGATAAACTCGTTTAACGAAGCCGTATTGAGATTGATAAACACGAAATCTCTTCTGATTTTCTCTAGCGACAGATAAATTAACTCGTCGATATCAACAATCAGTTCGGATAATCCTTTATAGAAGTAGGAGTCATGGGCAGACCAAATATACTTATCGGAACAGCTTTTATATTCCATATAGTTTTTAACCTCATAGTCCTTGAAGTAATCATTTTTACAACGTCACTGCTTGCCAGGCCTATTAAGTTAACTGGCGTATTCCATTCCTTTAATAAATCGCCATTAAATAAGACACGCATTACCTATCAATATTGGATAAGCGGGGTTGAGCTATAATTATTTTCTGCTTGGCGTTGAATTTAAGTTTTTTCCTATAGAGTGTCAACATGCGGAAAGGCAATGAATTTCGCGCCCAGGTCAATATTTACAAAAACTGAAAATATCGTTTTTTTGAGGGAAGAAAAAAGACATTTATTTTCATAAGGTTATTGGCAATATTACCGTCGACTCTTAGCTGAATTTTATATTACCCAGGATCTTCACCCTATTATGTTAGGAATATTCTTAATGGAGGGTAGAGTGAAGCTGTCGAATAGACCAAGTTTATTAAAAAATAAAGAATATAAATCCAAAAACTAGCAATAACCAGGATGATTCACCAACACATAAGACTCATGAATAGATTAACCTGCCGCACAAAATAGTTATGTATATGTTAATACCTGCGGAATGTTGAATGCTAAACAAAGGCAGACGCATTATCTATTCGATATAACAGTTCTTATCAGCAAGATTAAACGAAGATTGACGAGGATTCTGGCCGTCAAGGGGCGCCTGTCTCCGCGTCCCCGAAAGCATAGCCGCTTTTCGGCGCTTCGCCAGCGCGCCACGCGCGCGCGGGTGGACCGGGGGCCGAGGGTGCCGTGATCGGCAACGTTGCCAGCGTGCCGCGCGCGCGGGTGGACCGCTCACCGCCGCCCTTTCCCGCCTGTTCACGGTTTGTTCGCAATACCGTCATCGAAATTTCACATAAAGACCTATTAATAGTGGCCAGTTAATGACGAACCTGGACACTCTTATGAACAGCTCTCTTGCCGCGGTGGCCGAAACTGATTTCCAGCCGTTCACCGATCTCAATGCCGGCCGGCAGCGGAAGGTCTTAAGCGTGCGCAACCTGAGTAAAGCCTACGAGGCTCAGCACAAGGTGCTGGACGGCATCAGCTTTGACCTGCACGCCGGTGAAATGGTCGGGGTTATTGGCCGTTCCGGCGCCGGTAAATCGACGCTCCTGCATGTTCTCAATGGCACCCACAGCGCCAGCGGCGGCGAAATTCTTAGCTACCCGGAAGTCGGTACCCCGCACGATGTCTCCCGGCTGAAAGGCCGCGCGCTCAACGCCTGGCGCAGCCACTGCGGGATGATCTTTCAGGACTTCTGCCTGGTGCCGCGCCTCGACGTGCTCACCAACGTTCTGCTGGGCCGCCTCAGCCAGACTTCAACCCTGAAATCGCTGTTTAAAATCTTTCCCGCAGCCGACCGGGCGCGCGCCATTGCGCTGCTTGAATGGATGAACATGCTGCCGCACGCGCTGCAGCGGGCGGAGAACCTCTCCGGCGGACAGATGCAGCGGGTGGCGATCTGCCGGGCGCTGATGCAAAACCCCGGGATCTTGCTGGCCGACGAGCCTGTCGCCTCGCTGGATCCGAAAAACACTCAGCGCATCATGGATGTGCTGCGCGAGATTAGCGAGCAGGGCATCAGCGTGATGGTCAACCTGCATTCGGTGGAGCTGGTCAGGTCCTACTGCACCCGGGTTATCGGCGTCGCCAACGGACAGCTTATTTTTGACGATCACCCCTCCCGGCTGACGCAGGATGTACTGCAGCAGCTGTACGGCGATGACGTTAGCCAATTGCATTAATTTCACTCACACGGGCAACATAATGAAAAAATATATGACTGGCGCAGTTCGTTTATCCGCAATGGTCGCGGGCATGATGATGGCATGGCAGGCAGCGGCGGCGCAGCCGAAAGAGCTGAATCTGGGCATTCTCGGCGGCCAGAACGCCACCCAGCAAATCGGCGACAACCAGTGCGTGAAGACCTTCCTCGATAAAGAGCTGAACGTGGATACCAAACTGCGTAACTCTTCCGACTATTCCGGGGTGATTCAGGGTCTGCTGGGGGGTAAAGTCGACGTGGTGCTGAGCATGTCCCCCTCCTCTTACGCCTCGGTTTATCTCAATAACCCGAAAGCGGTGGATATCGTCGGCATCGCCGTGGACGACAAAGATCAGTCTCGCGGCTATCACTCGGTGGTGATTGTCAAAGCCGACTCCCCATATAAAACGCTGGACGATTTAAAAGGCAAAGCCTTTGGCTTCGCCGACCCGGATTCCACTTCCGGGTATCTGATCCCTAACCATGCGTTTAAAGAAAAATTTGGCGGCAACGCCGACAACAAATACAACAACACCTTCTCCAGCGTCACCTTCTCCGGTGGCCACGAGCAGGACATCCTCGGCGTGCTGAATGGCCAGTTCGCGGGAGCGGTGACCTGGGCCTCGATGGTTGGCGATTACAACACCGGCTACACCACCGGCGCGTTCAACCGCCTGATTCGCATGGATCATCCGGATCTGATGAAGCAGATCCGCATTATCTGGCAATCGCCGCTGATCCCGAACGGCCCGATCCTGGTGAGCAATGCGCTGCCGGCGGACTTTAAGGCGAAGGTCGTGGCGGCGGTGAAAAAACTGGATACTGAGGATCACGCCTGCTTTATCAAAGCGATGGGCGGTACGCAGCACATCGGCCCGGGCAGCGTGGCTGATTTCCAGCAGATTATCGATATGAAACGCGAGCTGGTGAGCGCGCGTTAATCCTGCCTCAACGCCGCCGGCTTGCCCCGAGGTGAGCGGCGGCGCTACGTTGAAGATCCCCGACGCATGAAGACGACCCACATCGAATTTGAACGCTATTACCAGCAGATACGCTCGCGGCAAAAACGCGATGCCGTCTGCTGGTCGCTGCTGTTGCTGGCGCTCTATTTTGCCGCCGGCAGCGCCGCGGAATTTAATCTGCTGACTATCTGGCACTCGCTGCCCCACTTCCTGGACTATATGGCAGAGACTATTCCGCCCCTGAGCGCCGGCAACCTGTTCGCCGACGTGCAGACCAAAGGGTCGCTGGCCTGGTGGGGCTATCGCCTGCCGATCCAGCTGCCGCTGATCTGGGAAACCCTGCAGCTGGCGCTGGCCTCAACCCTGGTGGCGGTCGCCATTGCCACGGTTTTCGCGTTTCTCGCCGCCAATAACGCCTGGTCCCCGGCGCCGGTGCGCTTTGCCATTCGCGTGCTGGTAGCGTTTTTGCGCACCATGCCCGAGCTGGCGTGGGCGGTGATCTTTGTGATGGCGTTCGGCATCGGCGCGATCCCGGGCTTTCTGGCGCTCATGCTGCATACCGTCGGCAGTCTGACCAAACTGTTCTACGAGGCGGTGGAAAGCGCGCAAAACAAACCGGTACGCGGCCTGGCGGCCTGCGGCGCATCGCCGCTGCAGAAAATTCGCTTCGCCCTGTGGCCGCAGGTGAAACCGCTGTTTCTCTCCTACGGCTTTATGCGGCTTGAAATCAACTTCCGCTCGTCGACCATTCTCGGGCTGGTAGGCGCGGGCGGCATCGGCCAGGAGCTGATGACCAACATCAAGCTCGACCGCTACGATCAGGTGAGCATCACCCTGCTGCTGATCATTCTGGTGGTGTCGGCGCTGGACATGCTGTCCGGTCGTCTGCGCCTGTGGGTACTGGAGGGTAAGAAATGAGCGTCTGGCACATGCAACCGGATATCGCCGCCAGCCGTCGGCAGCATAAACAGCTCTATCAGGTCCAGGGGCGCTACCTGCGCTACGTCGGGCTGGTGGCGCTGGCCTGCGTGCTCTATTACGTCTGGTTTTTTCTGCAGTTCGGCATCAGCGGCGAACAGCTGACCACCGGCCTGCAGCAGATTGGCCGCTATCTGGCGCGGATGTTCGTCTGGCACGACTTCTGGAACTGGCCGTTCGGCTATTACTTCACGCAAATCGGCATTACCCTGGCTATCGTCTTCGCCGGGACGCTCACCGCCACGGTGCTGGCGCTGCTGCTCTCCTTCTTCGCCGCCCGCAACATCATGCGCGGCGTGGTGCTGGGGACCCTCGCCCTGCTGATGCGCCGCCTGTTTGATGTGCTGCGCGGGATCGACATGGCTATCTGGGGGCTGATTTTCGTGCGCGCGGTAGGCCTCGGGCCGCTGGCCGGGGTGCTGGCGATCATCATGCAGGACACCGGTCTGCTGGGACGGCTGTACGCGGAAGGACACGAAGCCGTGGACCGCTCCCCCGGGCGCGGGCTGACCGCCGTGGGCGCGAACGGCCTGCAAAAGCATCGTTTTGGTATTTTTACCCAGTCGTTCCCGACCTTCCTCGCGCTGAGCCTGTACCAGATTGAATCCAACACCCGCTCCGCGGCGGTGCTGGGCTTCGTCGGCGCCGGCGGTATCGGGCTTATCTATGCCGAGAATATGCGCCTGTGGAACTGGGATGTGGTGATGTTTATCACGCTGCTGCTGGTGGCGGTGGTGATGATCATGGACACCCTCTCCGCCTGGCTGCGCCGTCGCTATATCGGCGGCGCCGTAGTGCCGCTGTATCAGAAGGAACGCTAGCGCGCCTTTGTGCCGGGTGGCGGCTGCGCCTTACCCGGCCTGGAGGATCCTCTCACAGGCTCACACCCCGTAGGCCCGTGCAAGCGCAGCGCCGCCGGGCGAGACGTCAGGCGCGGTACCCGTGATGTTGCCGGGTGGCGGCTGCGCCTTACCCGGCCTACAAGTTCCTCTCACAGGCTCACCCCCCGTAGACCCGCGCAAGCGCAGCGCCGCCGGGCAACGACCGCCGGCACGAAGCCGCCTTTATGCCGGATAGCGGCTCACGCCTTGCCCGGCCGACAACGACTGAACCCGCAGAAACATTTATCCGCTCCGCTATTCCAGCCGCCAGCTCAGCACCGGCCAGCCATATCCGGCACCGGCCGCCTGCAGCTGCGGACAGGGATTGACCAGCCGCACGCGATCCGCATGCAGGCACAGCGGCAGATCGTTAATGGAATCGGTGTAAAAAGTCACCTCGCCGTCATACTGCGGATGCGCCTCGCGCCACTGCGCCAGACGCGCCACCTTTCCCTGCTGATAGCTGGGGATCCCGGCAATCTCCCCGCTGTAGCCGCCGTCGACCATCGCCACGTCAATGCCCAGCGCCTGCTCAATCTCCAGCGCGGCGGCCACCGACTGCACCAGCAGGCTAACCGAGGCGGAGATAATCAGCATCTGCTCCCCCTCGGCCCGCAGACGACGAATGAGTTCCCACGCCTGCGGATAGACCCGGGGCAGGATCGCCTCACGCACGCAGCGGGCCACCAGCGCGTCTACGTCCGATTTCGGTATTCCGGCCAGCGGGGCCTGGATCAGGGCCACATAATCGGCGATATTCATCTCTCCCCGGTCATAATCCGCCATCAGCCGCGCCTCGCGGGCAAGATACCCCTTCTGCGTCGCCAGCCCTTCGCGAACCATAAACTGGCTCCAGATCGTACTGCTATCGCCCTGTATCAGGGTGTTATCGAGATCGAAAATCGTCAGCGTGTTGCCCATGGTACCTTCCCTTACTGGTCAAAATAAGCTGCCGGGAGCATGCGTAAAAAAGATGACAGGAAAATGAACCGGACGCCACCGCGCCCGGCTCGCCGTCAGCCGGCGCGGACCTTGCCGGTGCGGAACACCAGCACGATCCCGCCGACGATCGCCACCATACCGACCATCGCCGCCGCCGGCAGCCGATTGCCCAGCAGCAGATAATCCAGCAGCGCCGTGATCGCTGGCACCAGATAAAAGAGGCTGGTGACATTGACGATATTCCCCGCGCTCAGCAGACGGTACAGCAGCAGCTGGGCGACCACCGAAATCAGCAGCCCGAGAAACAGCACCGGAATAATCAACCCGGCGTTAACGGTAAACCGGAAGCCGCTGACCGGGGCGATCAACAGGCACAGCCCCAGACTAACGGCATACTGCAGCGGCAGGACATCCGCCGGCGACTGGCGGCTGCGCTTTTGCCACAGCGCGCCAAAGGTCATCAGCAGCAGAGCCGCCAGCGCAAACAGGATCCCTGTCATCGCCATCGGCGACATCGCCAGGCTGCGCCACACCAGCAGCACCAGCCCCGCCAGGGCAATCAGCAGCCCCAACAGCCGCCGCCCCTGCAGGCGGCGCTCCACCACGCAGAGCGTAAGGATGGGCTGGATCCCCATGATGGTGGCGATAAGCCCCGGCGTCACGCCGTTGGCCATCGCCTCGAAGTAACAGACCGAATAGCCGCCAATCAGCATCAGGCCGGTGGCCGCTGTCTGCAGGCGAGTGCCCGGCGCGGGCAGCCAGCGTCGACGGGCGATGACCAGCGGCGCCAGCGCGACCAGGGCAACCAGAAAACGAAAGACCAGCAGCGCCATCGGCGAGGCGTTGTCCAGTCCCCAGCGGGTAAAAATGGCCGCGCTGCCCCACAGCAGCACAAAGGTGGCCGTTGTCGCCTGCGAGGCGAGCAGAGAATAGCGAACGTGCATAGCATGCTCCCGAACGTCAAACACAAGGTATCAAGCGTCATACCGGCAGGTAAGCGCCTGGAAAGACGGCGTTAAGCGCCGAAAACAACCCGGTCTGGAGGGGGAGGCGGTGGGCAGAGCGTGGCGAAGCAATGATGAGGCGCAGACGTCATCCACCCCGCGTCGAAAGCGGCGTCGGGTAAAGTCTCGGCGGCGATGGCGTTATGCGTCATGGAATGCCTCGTGAGATGTTGATGACAGAATCCTGGCACAGACTGTTGCGAAGTGACAACTGCCCTTTATGGCTGATCCATCCCATCGTTGTTTATTTTTAATCGTAAATAAACGTAAAGGCGGCATCAGCTTATTTAGCCGTTCTTTTTAATCGGCTATAAAACAAAGCAGTCTGCTTGCTACTTCGAAAATAACGATATGAAGCCAAAACTGAAGCATGCTCTCTTGTTAATTCCTTTTTTGTTGTTGGCAGGATGCTCCTCCTCACCGAAACAGGCAAAACACACAAAATCTCATGCGGATATGACCATTGATAGCGGATCGGACGATCTGATCCCGGTGGTGGCGGCCCTGCATGATCAGATGCACACCTGGCAGGGAACCCCCTATGAATGGGGCGGGACTGAACAAAGCGGCGTCGACTGCTCGGGTTTCGTCTGGCGCACGCTGAAGGATCGCTTTAACCTGCCGATGGAGCGGATCACCACCCGTGAGCTGTTGCACATGGGCGTGCGGGTCAATAAGCGCGATTTACGTCCCGGCGATCTGGTTTTCTTCCGCACCCGGGCCGGGATGCACGTTGGCTTTTACGATACCGATCATAATTTCCTTCACGCCTCGAGCAGCCAGGGCGTGATGCGCTCTTCGCTGGACAACCCTTACTGGGAATCGGCGTTCTATCAGGCGCGACGTCTGCCGAAGGAGTATAACGCGCAGATCACCATGAACAGCGACACCCTGCATCTGGCGAAGAACCGCCGCTAAAAAAAAGCCGCAGCCTGGGCTGCGGCGGGTGGTTCTGAAGTTGATCAGAACTGGTAGGTCATGCCCAGCGCGACGATGTCGTCATCGTTGATGCCGAGTTTGTTATCGCTTTTCAGCTGGTTGATTTTGTAATCCACGAAGGCGTTCATGTTTTTGTTGAAGTAGTAGGTCAGGCCCACGTCAATGTAGTTAACCAGATCTTCGCTCCCCACCCCTTCGATATCCTTCCCTTTCGACAGCACATAGCCGAGGGACGGACGCAGACCGAAGTCGAACTGATACTGCGCCACCGCTTCAAAGTTCTGCGCCTTGTTGGCAAAACCGCCGCTGATCGGGGTCATTTTGCGGGTTTCAGAGTACATGGTCGCCAGGTAGATATTGTTGGCGTCATATTTCAGGCCGGTCGCCCAGGCTTCCGCTTTCGAACCCTGGCCACGAGCCAGCAGGTTCTGATCGTTGGTACGGTCGGAGCTGGTGTAGGCCGCGCTGACGGCGAAGTCGCTGCCGCCGAAGTCATAGCTTAACGAGGTGCCAACGCCGTCGCCGTTCTGTTTCTTCGCTTCACGGCCTTCGTTTTTACCCTGGTACTGCAGGGTCAGATCCAGGCCATCCACCAGACCGAAGAAGTCGGTGTTGCGGTAGGTCGCCAGGCCGCTGGCGCGCTTGGTCATAAAGTTATCGGTCTGGGCAGAGGAATCGCCGCCGAATTCCGGGAACATATCGGTCCAGGCTTCCACATCGTACAGGGCGCCAAGGTTACGACCGTAATCGAAAGAACCGTAATTTTTCAGCTTCACGCCGGCGAACGCCAGACGAGTCTTCTGGCTGGAGTCGCTCTCGGTTTTGTTGCCGGAGAATTCAGATTCCCAACGGCCATAGCCGGTCAGGTCTTCGTTAATCTGCGTTTCGCCTTTAATACCGAAACGCACGTAAGTTTGATCGCCATCTTTGCTGTCATAATCGCTGAAATAATGCATGGCTTTAATCTTGCCGTACACATCCAGCTTGTTCGCGTTCTTGTTATAAACTTCCGCTGCCTGCGTCGCCGTTGAAGCCACAAAGCCCATCATCATTAATGCCAGAGTACTCTTTTTCATTATTCAGTCCTGGTGATTTATTTATACGCGCTATTCAATTGCGGGCGCTCGCCCATCAAAAACAGGAGGTTTTTTAACGCCGGGAGATTAAATATTTATGACAAGGTGGAACTTTTTATAAAAAAGCGTATTTAAATGTATCTGACATATTTTTGTCATACTCCCTCTCCAGAATGCCCGATCCCGCGCAATAAAATGGCGCGCCCGCCGCCCCGGGTGTTGGCAAGCGGGCCGACTCCTGCTACAACATCAGCTCGATATCGATATTCCTTTTGAACGGCAGAGAATCATGAGTGAAAGCCAGACGCTGGTGGTAAAACTGGGCACCAGTGTTTTAACAGGCGGGTCCCGCCGCCTGAACCGCGCCCATATCGTCGAGCTCGTGCGCCAGTGCGCACAGCTGCACGCCATGGGACACCGTATTGTCATCGTGACCTCCGGGGCCATTGCCGCCGGGCGCGAGCACCTTGGTTACCCGGAACTGCCCGCCACCATCGCCTCCAAGCAGCTGCTGGCGGCGGTGGGACAAAGCCGTCTGATCCAGCTGTGGGAACAGCTGTTTTCTATCTATGGCATTCACGTTGGCCAGATGCTGCTGACCCGCGCCGACATGGAAGACAGAGAACGGTTCCTCAACGCCCGCGACACCCTGCGCGCCCTGCTGGATAACAGCATCGTCCCGGTCATTAACGAAAATGACGCCGTCGCCACCGCGGAAATCAAAGTGGGCGATAACGACAATCTCTCCGCGCTGGCCGCGATCCTCGCCGGGGCGGATAAGCTGCTGCTGTTAACCGACCAGCCTGGCCTGTTCACCGCCGACCCGCGCAGCAACCCGCAGGCGGAGCTGATTAAAGACGTCTACGGCATCGACGACGCGCTGCGCGCCATCGCCGGCGACAGCGTCTCCGGTCTTGGCACCGGCGGCATGGGCACCAAGCTGCAGGCCGCGGACGTCGCCTGCCGCGCGGGGATTGATACTATTATCGCCGCCGGCAACCGCCCGGACGTCATCGGCCACGCGATGGAAGGCCTGCCGGTAGGCACCTGCTTCCACGCTCAGGAGTCTCCGCTGGAGAACCGTAAGCGCTGGATCTTCGGCGCCCCGCCGGCCGGTGAACTGACCGTCGATGCGGGCGCGACCCAGGCGATCCTCGAACGAGGCAGCTCGCTGCTGCCAAAAGGCATCAAAATCGTCAGCGGCAACTTCTCCCGCGGCGAAGTGATCCGCATCCGCAATAGCGAAGGACGCGATATCGCGCACGGCGTCAGCCGCTACAACAGCGACGCGCTGCGCCTTATCGCCGGCCAGCACTCGCAGCAAATCGATGCCATTCTGGGCTACGAATACGGCCCGGTGGCCGTCCACCGCGATGATATGATCATCCGTTAAGGAGCTGAAAATGCTGGAACAAATGGGCATTGCCGCCAAAGCGGCCTCCTGGCAGCTGGCGTTACTCTCCAGCCGGGAAAAGAACCAGGTACTGGAAAAGATCGCCGATTATCTGGAAGCGCAGACCGACGATATTCTGCGCGCCAACGCGGAAGATTTAGCGGAAGCTCGCGCCAATGGTCTGAGTGAAGCGATGCTCGATCGCCTTGCGCTGACCCCGGCGCGTCTGAGCGGCATCGCCAGCGATGTGCGCCAGGTGTGCAATCTGGCCGACCCGGTCGGCCAGGTGATCGACGGCGGGCTGCTGGACAGCGGCCTGCGTATTGAACGTCGCCGCGTCCCGCTGGGGGTGATTGGCGTGATTTATGAAGCGCGTCCCAACGTGACGGTCGACGTCGCCTCCCTGTGCCTGAAAACCGGTAACGCGGCGATCCTGCGCGGCGGGAAAGAAACCTGGCGCACCAACGCCGCCACGGTGAAGGTGATCCAGCAGGCGCTTCAGGAGTGCGGTCTGCCGGCCGCCGCGGTGCAGGCCATTGAGAGCCCGGATCGCGCGCTGGTGGGGGAAATGCTGAAGATGGATAAATACATCGATATGCTGATCCCCCGCGGCGGCGCGGGCCTGCACAAGCTGTGCCGCGAGCAGTCAACGATCCCGGTGATCACCGGCGGGATTGGCGTGTGCCATATCTTCGTTGATGAAACCGCCGAGATCGCCCCTGCGCTGAAGATCATTGTCAACGCCAAGACCCAGCGGCCGAGCACCTGCAATACCGTGGAAACGCTGCTGGTACACCACAACATCGCCGACACCTTCCTGCCGGCGTTAAGCAAGCAGATGGCCGAGAGCGGCGTCACCCTGCACGCCGCCCCCTCCGCCCTGCCCGCGCTGCAAAACGGCCCGGCGAAGGTCGAGCCGGTGAAAGCGGAGCAGTATGACGACGAGTATCTGTCGCTGGATCTGAACGTGAAAGTCGTGGCCGATATGGATGAGGCTATCGCCCATATCCGCGAGCATGGCACCCAGCACTCCGACGCCATCCTGACCCGCACCCTGCGTAACGCCAACCGCTTTATCAATGAAGTGGACTCTTCCGCGGTCTACGTGAACGCCTCCACGCGCTTCACCGACGGCGGCCAGTTCGGCCTCGGTGCGGAGGTGGCAGTTAGCACCCAGAAGCTGCACGCCCGCGGCCCGATGGGACTGGAAGCGTTAACCACCTATAAGTGGATCGGTTTCGGCGACGATACCATTCGTGCGTAAATGAGAACGGGCGATGCAAAAATAGGCAGTTGATTCTACTGACTATTGACGCATCGCCCGCTAAGTTCTAACCTTTTGCCTCGTGATTCACGCTCGTGAACACCTCTTGCAGGGCCGATATAGCTCAGTTGGTAGAGCAGCGCATTCGTAATGCGAAGGTCGTAGGTTCGACTCCTATTATCGGCACTCACACAACAAAATCCATTAAAAACAACCAATTAAAGAGTGTTTCTCTCTCAAGTTACGATCTTCTTTTAAGGGATTCTATGACCAACAGTTGCCGCTATGGTTAACAGTGGCTATTCAGGGATGTTAGCACGTAGCGGCCTGTAGTTGTAAAGCTCGAACAGGTACAAAGCGTGAACAGTCTACACGAACCGCTATCAACTCGAAGCTAATGACGCTGCCAACGTCTCTAAACCATCCCGAAACAGATTGATCACACGCATTTAAGCCCGATGCCCCTCACTGAGGGATAAACAGGTTTATGGTGATATTGGTACTTGCACACCACATGCAAGCTCTATCAGCGTCTCGCTCACGCTCCGAAAGGTACACGAGCATCCTGATAAGGTGTGATCCCTCTGACAATCTGATGACGTCGCTACGCTCCGCTTGTTGCTGTATCACCAACGGGGCTTTATGGCTTGTATTGTCCAAAATCTGCGCTACGCTACCTTTGACTACTCATACAGCTAGGAGATAAGAAGGATGACAATAAAAGTACATTATAGTTACGATCTTAATGGTGAAACTAAAAGCAACTCATTTGAGTTAGATAGCGAGTTTCATATTCTTGATATTTACTACGGCATCTCTTCATTAGAAAATATCTCTTGGCTCATTCCTGCGAGAGAAAGGGGTGGAGAAAGAAACAATTTAACTGATGTTGCTTATGCTGCAATTCAAAGAGCAGGAATTACGAATATAAAGTTTGATTGCAGAGTCCTTTAAAGTTCTACTTTAGCCATCAATAAACGTCTTCACACTCGGGCAGTGGTACCCTTTTGGGACTTCTGCGTATGCGATATGTCTTTATACCGCTAGCAAGGTCTTTCTCCTCTTTGGCGTTCCACATTTTATTGCAATTGGTCTTATGCGGGAGGTATACCTCCCGCGATAAAAGAGTTAAGGTAAGTATCTGAGAATTTCGGCAGTCCAGTTTCTACGGTGAATTACTCTGGCATGATGCAAATTTCCATCTAAAATCTCAGCTTTAGTTAATTGCGATAAATGTTGCCAATCATTGTCAAAAATGTAGGTTGCATTGTTACACTGTGAACTTTCTAATACATAGGTATTGTGGTTGGGGAATCCAAAAATCACGTAACCTTGAAAGCCAGCCTTTCCTACAGCGACAAAATCAGGTTGTTTGCTGTTAATGAGTTGAAGTCTACCCTCGACTACAGCAGAATTTCCTTTTCCTCGAGGTTTGATTGCTGACATTATCTGAGGGCCTATTGTACTCCAAGGATATTGCCCTTGAGGAAGGAGGCTCCAGTTCAGCTTTATAGACTGAGTGGTGACAATAGTATTGAGTTCCTCGTCAACCACTTCGCAAAGACCAAATAACTCTAAAAACAAGTTAACGCAATGTGTTACAAGATCCTTTTTTTCATCTGTCAAAGTCAATTTAGGAGATATTACTAACTTTTCCCCGTTTAGATTCTCAACAATTTTCAATTCGACGCCAGGAGGTGGAGTGAAAACTCTCTGGTAACGCTGATACTCGATTTCCCTCGTTTCAGTGACTTCTTCAGTTTGGCCCCTGCCAACCCATTTTTTCCATGTCCATGAAACTTGGCGGTAAGCAGTTTCCTTAGGCAAAGTTTTGTCCGGCACTGATTTACCATTCGCATTGAAACGAGTTACAGCTCCAACGATGTGAGGGAGAACTTCTTCACCTAGAGATTGATTTGCAGTAAACCCAATCGATTCTCCCTTCTGCTGGCTAGGTAATGCATGTGCGATAAAAACATCCCTACCATCAAATGTGGTAATGTAGTTATCGATATTTCTAATACGTTTTTTCTGAATAAGCATGGTAATTCCTTTTGCGTAAAAACTTATGGTTTACACAACCAACCAAGCCTGGCACAATCAAGCCGTCAGGAATGATGATGGGGCTAACAATCGTTATGAGTCTGCAAACTCATGGTGGTTATGCTTCAGGACCGGGTTTGTGTAAATGAACCCGGTTTTTTATGCCTGCAATTTAGGCAAGGGCACTACATGTAGTGGCATGATCATGACTACCTACTACATAAGCTATATTTTATTAAGGAATCTTTTGAGTACAAGGGTTGATTTTGACGTTAAATTGAGGTTGCGGAAGGGTAATAACCCGCAAGTCCACGTCGCATAAGGCCTGGAGAAGATTTCAACAAGATTGAAAAAAATATGTAAATTTGATCGAATGCTGATTTCTTCATCGGTTGTACTAATTAAGCGGCTTCATGCCGCGCAATCACCATAAGCGCAGGGGCTGACCTCAGTCCTGTTTGGCAGAGGTATGCAACATATAGTTAACAATTGGCTAGCATTATCTGTGAGGAACTTAGATCACCATCTGATAGGTCTGATTCACTTCGTCTTGTGTGATATCCAAGTAGGTCATAGTAACTGCTGGGCTACTGTGGTTAAGCATCCGAGAGATGACCTCAATAAGCGTTCCTGCTTTCAACAGAGCACGAGCACGGGTTTTTCTGGCTGAGTGGGTGGCAACGCTAATCCCCGTCTCTACAATCCCTTGTGATGCCTCTTTTATGGCTTGAGCTACGAATACCCTTGATACTGGTTTAGGCTCCAGGCCTTTCACTCGATTGGATTTTGACTGGAATACAAAGGCATCTTCTGGATTCTGTTTCCGGCGACGTTTGAGCACCTTTAGCGCCTCAGTGTTCAAAACTAACTCACGCTGCTTGTCTGTTTTCCCCTCTTTGAGTCTTAGGAACTTCCCTTGTACATCATCGTATCTAACCGACAGTAGGTCACTGATTGGTAACGCCAGTTGTAGGTTTAGCTTCCAGGCATCTGCTGCAACCGCGCTACGCTGACGCAATGCCGCCTCGATTTGTTTAGCCTGTTCTGGCGATACCGCCGATGTCTTAGCCATGATTATCATCCTCTAATCTAGATTACATTTTAATATATTTCAGTTTTTTCATCTTAAAACTCACTTTTACCTTTGAGTGCATTGCTCAAATAGCCTCCAGAATCAGTGAAGTGATTTATACTTTTTATTGCCATTTTTAAGTATTTTGTTCCTTTACTCTATATCAAGCCACTCAAAACAGAGGGGCCAGATAATGGATACGCTAGTTTTAGCGCAGCAATAGCGAACAACATCACGGAATATTACAGCCAACTCAAATTCCATCAATGTAATAATGACTTGCCGCCGAATGAATCAGAACGATCGTTCTGGAAAAACTCTAAACTCGTGGCCAAATTTTACTGACCACTACATAAAGACTGTGGGTAGTGATACCGAGACGTGTTGCAACACTGGAAACAAAATGGCCAACTTCGACAACCTGTTTGCCGGTTTTAATCTTAAATTCCTTAGGGTTAGCCTGGAAGAAGCCACAAAATTACCCCTGGTTATTAAGATATGTGAATCATAGCTATGACTATTACGCTATGGACTGCCCCCATGGACTTACAAGTACCTCGATTATCCTTGGCTCATAGCCCCGTTAAGAAAGTGGATCGTCTTAATAAGATTTTCTATCCAGCCCCCCCTGTTCAATCCGTTAATCCAGTAATTTCATCTCCAGCGCCCGGCTCATCGCTTGAGTGCGGCTATTCACTTTAAGCTTCGCGTAGATGTTTTTGATGTGCCATTTGACCGTCTCGGCAGAAATAGCGAGGGAGCGGGCGATTTCTTTGTTCATCTGACCTTCAGCGATCAGCTGTAATATCTGAAATTCTCGCTCGCTGAGTTCCCCATGAATATCGGGGCTTCCACTATTAAACGGTGCACTGTCTGCAGGCGCGCGCTTGCCTGCCCAGGGACCTTGCACTCCCCCTTCCTCTGTACAAGCCGAAGAAGATTCATTCATACCGATAAGCAAAGGTTGCAAGGTATCGCCAGCGTCAAGAAAGAGGCCCTTGAGATGCTGGTGTTCAGCCAGCTGCAGCACTGGTTGAAATGTCGTGCGCGCAGCGGCTGTTTTGCCGCTGTTCCACAAGGCTAATGACCAGAGCGTACGCAGACGCGCTGCGGTTAACCTGTCCCCCCGGCTTTCCTGATCGGAGACCATCTCAGCCAGTAAAATGCAGGCTTGCGGCGCCTGGCCTCTGGCGAGAAGAAGCCGGCTGCGGCTAAGGGATGCAGACATAACGATGGCGCGTTGGCAGGGATGTTCGGCATCCATTCTGAAGCTGGCGGCCATTTGTTCAAGCTGCCGTTGCAGTTGCTCTGCGCCGGTGAAATTGCCGCGCTGCAGGCGCACCCTCACCTGCTCGGCTAACAACATGGCCTGGAGCCGTTGCCAGCCGCGAGACACCGCAAGGCGCTGCGCATGCTCCAGCAATCGCTCGGCCTCATAGGGCATATCGCTATCTAAGGCCTGACGCGCGAGATAGGTATAGCAACGACTCAGCGCGTCGGGTGGACTGAACCGGTCGATGAATTCGAGCCGGTCGGCTAACAGATGCTCGGGCGAGTCACCCCTCTGACATTCATATGCTATCTCCGCCAGCAGCGGCGCCAGCGTCGCGCCACTGGTCGACTGGGTGCCGGTATAACATTCAGCCTGGCGCAACGTTTTCTCTGCGTACCACCCGGCTTTTCCCAGATCACCCTGACAAAGATGACACTGGGCAATGATAAACGCGCGATAAACCGAGACAAACAGATTATCTAAAGGACTTTCCGGAGAGGGCATATGCTGTTGAACCTCCAGCGCGTCGTGATAGCACTGGTTAACAACATGGCTATAGCTGAGAATATTGCATATCAGACCATCAACCCAGGTGTCGCCGCAGGGCACTTCGGCCAGCAATGGCTGAACAATAGCCAGACTCTCCGGGATGTTTTCAGCAAAGGCTTCGCAAATTGCCCGCACAACGCGCAATTTACACCAGGTGCTGCGGGTTAAATCATCACGGTGATGAAGCACCATCTGATCGAGGTTATCAAGCAGCTGCCTCGACTCATCAAAGTGGAAATAATGCGCCAGTGCCCAGGCCAGGTTAATTTGCAGGTCAATGCGCGCAGGATCGGTGCTGGGCGGTAAATGATGCATCCATGAGATCAGGGTATCGATATCCCCTTCTTCCGCCAGTGACTGAGCGCTTGCGCCGTCCTGCCCGGGGCTATGCACCGGCTTGCCTGCGCTGAGCGCATGGCGTACCGCCTCAGACCACAGCTTCTGTTCGACGAACCAATGACTGGCTAATTCATGTAGCTGTTTGCGATCAATATCGTTGTTCTGCTGCAGCATGGTCCGAAGATTTTCCTGCAACAGAGGATGGTAGCGGAACCAGTAGCCTTGTTCGTCAAGGGCTGACAAAAAAAGGTTGTGTCGCTCAATCCATGCCAGCATTGCTTGACTGTCATCTCGTCCTGTCACTACATTGCATAGTTCGGCATTTAACCGACTGAGGAAGGACGTTTTCACCAGGAAATCAAGCACCTCTTCCGGCAGCGGGTCCAGGACCACCTCTTTAAGATAGCGGGCAATGGACCGTGTTCCTCCATGCATATTGCGCAACAGATGCTCGGGATCATGCTGTAATTCTGCGGACAAAGAAGCGATCTTCATCCCTGCGATCCAGCCCTCAGTCACGGACTGCAGCCGCTGTGCATGGTGGTTGCTGAGGGGTAGCGCAACCGTGCGGCTAAAATAGTGTTTTGTTTCTTCGAGCGTGAATTGCAGGTCTCGATCATAGATCTCCACCAGTTGGTCCTGGGCCTGCAGCTGGCTCAGCGCAAGATTGGGGTGGAAACGGCTGCCAATGATCAGATGCAAGGCGGCAGGCGCATGCTTGAGTAAATACCCCAGCGCTTCATAGACCCCACGATCGTTAATCACGTGGAAGTCGTCGATAATCAGGTATATGTCATGCGGGCAGTAATGTAGCTGATTAATGAGCCCGGCCAGCAGCTGCTCGGAGCTGGAGAGCTTTTGTTCTTCCATATCACGCCAGAAATCGGCGTCCCAGTCAGCATAGAGTGGACGCAATGCTTGCAGCAGGTAAGGAATAAACTGCCATACGTCATCATCATCCTCATCGAGGCTCAGCCAGGCGATACGTTCCCCCTGGGCGACCATCTGCTGATGCCATTGCGCCAACAGCGTGGTTTTGCCAAATCCAGCGCCGGCGCAAACGACGCCCAGCCGGCACTGCTGAACGGGATTGAGAAGCTGAAGAAGCCGGGGGCGCTCCAGCAATTGTATCGAGGAGCGAGGCGGGACGAATTTGGTCAGGATTAGCGGCAAGCCTCGCGTCAGCCGCAATGGCCCGGAGACCAGTGATGGTGATTGGCGACTTTCTAAATCCGATGGCTTCATCCGTGGTTATCTACTCGCTTTGTTTTTTTTCAATTGTACGCCAGCCCCCGGGATGACATGGGGCCGCCAAACTTTATAGCTACACAAAATTTAGAAAGTTTGACCTCAAGCATGAAAACCCCCACCTACCCCCCCATGAAGGTGGCTTCGCACTCCCTTTAACCGCTCGTAGATTCATTGCATGGGTGTGGCCAGGGTTATCCGCCCTGTCTGTTGGCCCCGCCTGGGTGACCTTTATTGAGGAGAATTAAATCATGCTCAGCAAACAGGCGTTATTGCAGGCTTACCGCAAGATGCGGGAGATCAGGACCTTTGAAGAGCGGTTGCATCAGGAAAATACCAGCGGTGATATTCCCGGCTTCATTCACCTTTACACCGGTGAGGAGGCCATCGCGGTGGGGGTCTGCGAAAATTTAACGAGCGCAGATTTTATTGGTTCAACACACCGTGGACATGGCCACTGTATTGCTAAAGGGTGCGACATTCACGGCATGATGGCCGAAATATTCGGCAAGGACAGCGGGTTATGTCGCGGTAAGGGTGGGTCGATGCATATTGCCGATCTGTCGAAAGGAATGCTGGGAGCGAACGCTATCGTTGGGGGAGCCCCTCCCCTGGCCATCGGCGCCGCGCTAACGGCAAAGACGCTAAAAACCGGCAACGTCGGTGTCTCTTTTACGGGCGATGGGGGTTCTAATCAGGGCCTGGTCTTTGAAGCCATCAATATGGCCGTCGTGCTCCAGCTTCCAGCGGTCTTTATTTTCGAGAACAACGGTTACGGCGAAGGGACCGGTCATGACTACGCCGTGGGTGGGCGTGATATCGCCCGACGCGCCGCTGGCTTCGGCCTGCCGGCAGTGACCGTTGATGGCACCGATTTCTTTGCCGTTTATGAGGCCACTTCAGAGGCGGTCAAACGTGCGCGAGAAGGCGGTGGCCCAAGCGTCATTGAGGCCAAAGCCTTCCGCTGGCACGGTCATTTTGAGGGGGATCCCGCGCTATACCGCGCGGAAGGTGAAGTGCAACGCCTGCGTGAACAACATGATCCGCTGAAGATTTTCACCGCTAAGGTCAAACAGCATATCACCCAGGAAGAACTGGCGGCGATTGACGAGGAAGTAGAAGCCCTTGTCAACGATGCGGTATTGAAGGCCCGCGCCGCTGCCTATCCGGCTCCGGAAGACCTGCTGACAGACGTTTATGTCTCATACTGAGGGTGATAACTATGGCGATTAAAACCTATCGTGAAGCGGTCAAGGAAGCCCTGGCTCAGGAAATGGAACGCGATGAACGCGTGGTGCTCATCGGTGAAGATTTGCGTGGCGGTCATGGCGGAAATGCGCCCGAAGAGGCGAAGATAGAAGCCTTTGGCGGTGTGCTCGGCGTCACTAAAGGGCTGTGGACGCAGTTCGGCTCCGATCGGGTGATCGACACGCCCATTACCGAGTCGGCCATCATCGGTATGGCGGCGGGCGCCGCAGCGACGGGTCTGCGGCCGGTCGCGGAATTGATGTTCATGGATTTTTTTGGCGTGAGTCACGATGCGCTGTACAACCAGGCGGCTAAGTTCCGCTACATGTTTGGTGGCAAAGCCAGAGCCCCGCTGGTGATGCGAGGGATGATCGGCGCGGGGTTTTCCGCCGCGGCCCAGCATTCACAGTCACCCTATAATATCTTTGCCACCACGCCAGGGCTGAAGGTGGTGGTGCCCTCGACGCCTTATGACGTCAAAGGTCTGTTAATCCAGTCAATTCGCGACGACGACCCGGTGGTTTTCTGCGAGCATAAAATGCTGTACGACCTCAAGGGCGAGGTACCGGACGAGAGCTATACCATCCCGCTAGGTGTAGCCAACTATACCCGCGAAGGAGAAGACGTCACCATCATTGCGTTGTCGGCAATGGTGCATAAAGCCAATCAGGTGGCGGACAAACTGGCCAGAGAGGGGATCTCGGTCGAGGTGGTCGACCCGCGGACCATTTCGCCGCTGGATGAGGAAGGGATTCTGGAATCGGTGGCGTCCACGGGGCGGGTAGTGATTGTCGACGAATCCGCGGCACGTTTCGGTTTTGCGCATGATGTCGCGGCGCTGATCGCGTCCCAGGCATTCCATTTCCTCAAAGCGCCCGTTCTGCTGGTGACGCCGCCACACACGCCGGTCCCGTTCTCCCCTGCTCTCGAAAAACTCTGGATCCCTGGCGTAGAACGTATCGAAGCCGCCGTCCGTCAAGTGCTGGAGGATTAACCTATGAGCGAAATCAAGACGCTTGAAATGCCAAAGTGGGGGCTTTCCATGGAGGAAGGCTTGCTCGCTCGGTGGGCAATCCAGGAGGGTGACAGCTTCACCCCAGGGCAGGAAATCTGTGAGATTGAAACCAGTAAAATCGTCAATGTGCTGGAGGCCCCCTTTGCCGGTACGTTACGTCGGATACTCGCCCGAGAGGGTGAGACGCTTCAGGTAGGCGCCGTGCTGGCCCTGGCGGCTGACGCTTCGGTCAGCGATGCTGACCTGGACGAATTCGCTGCCACTCTGGCTACGGCGAAACCCGCTGCCCCTGGCACGGTGGCTGCCGCGCCGGACGTAGCGGCACAGGCAGGCGCTAAGCCACCTTCCGTTGTTTCGCCGCCATCCAACAGCCCCGAGCCCCCCGTTGGGCAAACCGACATCCCCGTCAGTCTGCAAGGCGTGACCGATGTGACTCAGGTTAATGCCACGCCCCATGCTTTACGACTCTCTGCCCGCTGGGGTGTCGACCTGAAAAAAGTCCGCGGCAGCGGGCGCGGGGCTCGTATCTCTGTTTCTGATCTGGAAAGCGCGATCCTTGCCGCCGGCGGTCGCCTGGCCTCTCCGACGCCCCCCGTTCGTCGCAGCAAAGCGCCCCGCTCGCATGCCGATGACAGCCAGGTATCGGCCACCCCGCTGGCGCGCCGTCTGGCCGGCAAACTGGGTATCAACTTGCATGACTGCCGAAGCAGCGGTTCACGCGGCCGGGTGAGTCGCGATGATGTGCTGGCCGCGGCGTTGTTACTCGACGAGCACCCGCAGACCAGCCCGGTACAGGAGAGTAGCCCGGAACCCTTTGAGAGCATCCCCATGTCCGGTATGCGGCGGGCTATCGCCTCTCGCCTGCAAACGTCCAAGCAACAGTCTCCCCATTTCCGTTTGAGCGTCGATCTCGATCTGGAACGACTGTTAGCGCTACGTCAGGAAATTAACCGCGAAGTACCCGGCGTCAAGATTTCGGTTAATGACCTGCTGGTGAAGGCCTGCGCCCTGGCGCTGGTGGCCGTGCCTGACGTGAACATTCAGTTTGATGAAGCGACACAAAGTATCCGCCGCTTTGCGGATGCCGACATTTCAGTGGCCGTTGCGCTGCCTGCCGGGCTAATTACCCCTATTGTTCGCTCAGCGAACCGGAAATCGATTAGCGACATATCGAACGAAATTCACTCGCTGGTGACCAGGGCCAAAGCGGGCACGCTGAAGCCGGAAGAGTTCCAGGGGGGGACCTTTAGCGTGTCAAATCTGGGGATGCTCGGCGTCCGGCAGTTTGACGCCATCATCAATCCACCGCAAAGCGCAATCCTCGCCATTGGCGCCGGCGAAATGCGGGCGGTAGTACGCGACGGGCAAATCGTCGCGCGCCAGCAAATGACGGTATCGCTATCCTGCGATCACCGGGTTATCGATGGCGCGGCAGGTGCGGCTTTTCTCCGGGAACTCAGGCGACTGACGGAAACCCCAACCTTGATGTTTATCCAGGAGACGAGCTATGCACGATAAATACGATGTGCTGATCATCGGCGGTGGTCCTGGGGGATATGTGGCCGCCATCCGTGCCGGTCAGCTAGGGCTTCGTACCGCATTAGTGGAAAAACAGCATCTGGGCGGCATCTGCCTGAACTGGGGATGCATTCCAACCAAGGCGCTGCTGCATGGCGCTGAGGTTGCGCACACTATCACCCATGCCAGTCAGCTGGGCATCAGCGTGGGCGAGGTGAACGTCGATCTGCAAAAACTGGTGCAGTTTAGCCGTAACGTATCGCAACAGCTCACCGGCGGGGTGGCGTACCTGTTGAAGAAAAATGGCGTGCAGGTCATTGATGGCACCGCGCGGTTGCGCGGCAAGGGACAAATAACGGTCGAGGATGCCCGAGGAGAGATGCGCGATTACCGGGCCGATCACGTGATCCTGGCCACGGGCGCCCGACCACGCGCATTACCAGGCATCGCGCCAGATGGCGAATATATCTGGACCTATTTCGAGGCGCTGCGGCCTAAGCTATTGCCCAGGTCGCTATTAATCATCGGTTCAGGGGCGATTGGCGTCGAGTTCGCCAGCCTTTATAACGATCTGGGCTGTAAAGTGACGCTGGTCGAGCTGGCGTCGCAGATTTTGCCAGTGGAAGATGCCGAGGTGTCTGCAGCAGTGCGTAAGTCGATCGAAAAACGCGGTATTCAGGTCCATACCCAGACCCTGGTGACGCAAGTACAGCTCACCGGGAGCGGGGTGCGCTGCACCATGAAAAACACCGGCGCCGAATATTCTCAGGACGTCGAACGCGTGCTGCTGGCGGTTGGCGTACAGCCGAATATTGAAGATCTGGGGCTGGAAACGCTGGGCGTCGAGTTAGACCGCGGTTTTATCAAGACAGACACCGCTTGTCGCACTAACGTATTCGGGCTGTATGCCATCGGCGATGTAGCCGGCCCGCCGTGCCTGGCGCACAAGGCCAGCCACGAAGGCGTGATCTGCGTTGAGACACTGGCTGGTGTCGAAGGCGCCCGCCCGCTTGATCGCGACTATGTGCCCGGTTGCACGTATGCCCGGCCCCAGGTTGCCAGTCTGGGCCTGACGGAATCGACGGCCCTGGCCAGGGGACGGCCCGTCAGGATCGGTAAGTTCTCCTGGCAGAATAATGGTAAGGCGCTGGCCAGCGGCGAGACAGAGGGTTTTGTGAAGACGATTTTCGATGCTGAAACCGGCGAGTTGCTGGGCGCGCATATGGTTGGCGCACAGGTCACGGAACTGATCCAGGGGTTTGGCATCGCCCGTCACCTGGAGGCCACAGATGAAAGTCTCCTGTCGATGATCTTCGCGCATCCAACACTTTCCGAAGCGATGCATGAATCCATCCTCGCGGCCTGCGATCAACCATTGCATCAATAAGAAATAAGGGAGGCGATAGCTGCGCGATACGGAGTACGTTGCCCGTTATCCCTCCCGCACGCCCCGGCAGAAGCTCCACCAGAACGGTTACGGCAGGATCTATTGATCTGAAACGCTAAACGCCAGGCGTAAATTCTGTATGTTTAGTAGACAACTCAACGACAGGAGGAGCGCTCTATGACACAGCACGAACGGTTTTGCCAGGCCTGCGGAATGCCGATGTCCGCACCCGATGCGCAAGGGGCCAGCGATAAATATTGCGCGTATTGCAGCGACAGCGACGGTAATCTGAAATCCTGGGAAGAGGCCGTATCCGGTCTGGCGGCTTTTCTCGACTCCTGGCAAAAGGTGGGCGTAGCGGAATCACGGAAACGGGCAAAACGTTACCTGACGGCGATGCCTGCCTGGGCGCACAAAGCGGACGAGTAATTTGCCCGGGCGGCGGGAAGAAATCATTCCGGGGGACAGACCGCCATGCCGACAACGATGCTATAACGTTTTTGTACGCCATCCGGACGGGAATAAATGCGCGTTTGTGGATGACGACCTGCAGGCAGGAGCATGCATGGGTTCTTCATGCGGATGAAATAAACGCCTGGCGTTCTCCCCCTTGTCCGGATGCGTTATTGCCTGGTTTTTTAAGGGTTCGGTTTCTGTATTTAACCCGGCACTTTTCACGTTATACAACATATTGATGTGATGAATCTCTCATTTCAACGACACCAACTGGACAGTAAGTTATCGCGTGTGTTAGTTATTTAATCACGCAAGAGAACAGATTTAATTTAAACAAAAGTTAAACCTTTCTCACTTTGCTAAAAAATTGCATTGATAATGCTTTGGATTCCCGAACCATTATCAAAAGGGTATGTGAACAGAAAGCCCTCAGAGACGCGAGTCTCTGAGGGCTTTTTTTTGTTTTTTATCTCAGGAGTAAATAAATGTCTAAAGAACGTCGTCTCTCAAGAATATTCGCAAAAGATGGTAAATCCGTGACCTTAGCGCTGGATGGCTACTATTTTTCCACGAAAACAAATGGTATTGATAATACGATAAATCAGCTCCCTGCTCTGGTGGAACACGGCCTGGATTGCGCGCTCGTCACGTACGGCATGTTGAAGAATTATCGTGAAGCGCTGAACAGCGTTCCCGTTGTGTTACGCGTCGACAGCACGGTCAGTATCTTTGACAATACCGTTCCCGATACTACCCCCGTTTTTTCCGTCGAAGATGCGCTTAAAGTCGCTGCCGAGGGAGTGGTCTGCATGACCTTCCCCGGCGCCTTCAATGAAGAAAAAACCCACATTATGGCGATGCAGCTCGCGCAGGCAGCGGATCGCTGGAACGTACCGCTGATTGTCGAATCGCTCCCGTATGGTTATCCCGTCACCAGCGATGACTCTAACAATCCGGCGATCATCGCTGCATCGGCCCGCGCAGCGGTGGAGCTGGGCGCGGACGTCATCAAAACGCGTTTTACCGGTTCACCAGAGGACCGACTGATCGTTGAAGCTGCTGGCGTGCCGGTGCTTGCCTTAGGGGGGCCAAAAACCGGCATCGATGGTTACTTCAAATTTGTTCAGCACTGTATGCAGATGGGTGCGAAAGGCGTGGCTGTGGGACGAAACATTACCCAGGATCCGCAGCCGGCGAAAGTGGTAGCAGGTCTGAATGCCATCATCCATGAAAACGCAACAGCGGAAGATGCATACAGCCTCTACATGGCTAAATAACATCGGAAATTAATATGATTTTAAATAACACCATCATCCCTTCCATCAGGAAGTATAAATACTTTGAGAAAGCATTATCCTGCCAGTCAGAATATGTGCTGCTATCCGAAGCGAATATCGGCAATCTGCAGTCGCTAATTGGCAAATGCCATCAAAGCGGTAAGAAAGTCCTCGTTCACCTTGAATTACTGGGTGGTTTCAAACCGGATCAGGCGGGGATCAATCTACTGAAAAATTATTACAAGGTTGATGGTGTTATTTCTTCCAATCTCTCCGCGCTACGCTACGCCAAAAAAGAGGGATTGCTGACCGTATATCGGGTTTTACTTATCGATTCGCGATCGCTTGATCAGTCGCTCGATATTGTTAAACACAGTCCACCGGACGCAATTGAAATCTTACCTGCTGAATATGCCTGCCAGTGTCTGGAGTTGATTAGCCGAAATTTGAAAGGCTTTGATGTGGTATTCATCGCCGGAGGCTTTGTTAAGCGCAAATACCTTGTAGATAAAATATTCCATGCCGGATTTAAAGGGATAACCACCAGCGAGCCCGGCTTATGGTAACCAATAAGGAGTCCACGCGAATGAAAGATGAATACGTCATGGGCATCGACAATGGTGGAACCGTCACCAAGGCAGCCATCTATGACCGTAAAGGACAGGTGCTCGCGATCGCCTCAAAATCCACGCAGATGCTGACACCCCGGGAATTCCACACAGAGCGCAGTATCGATGAGCTGTGGGCCGCGAATGTCGAAGTGATTAAAAAAGCGATTGAGCAATCAGGTATTGATGCCAGCCAGATAAAAGGAGTGGCCGTCACCGGTCATGGTAACGGTCTGTATCTGGTTGACGAAGAAGGTCATCCGGTGCGTAACGGCATTATATCCACCGACAGCCGGGCAAAAGAGTACGTTGAGAGATGGCAACGCTCGCCAGAATTCCTTACCGACATTTTGCCAAAAACAATGCAGTCCATCTGGGCCGGACAACCTGTCGCCTTGCTGGCATGGCTGAAGGACTTCGAGCCCGAGACGCTGCAAAAAGCGCGTTATATTTTTATGGTCAAGGACCTGATCCGTTTTTACCTGACCGGAGAGGCTTTTCTTGAGCTGACCGATATCTCAGGCACCAACCTGATCAACGTACGTGACTGCAAGTATGACGATGAACTGCTGGCATGGTGGGGACTTGATGAACTGCGGGATAAATTGCCCCCCATCAAACGCTCAACGGAATGCTGCGGAAAAATCACTGACGATGTCGCCCGTCTGACCGGTTTATGCGCAGGTACGCCGGTTTCTGGCGGGGTGTTTGATATCTCGGCCTCTTCCATTGCCTCGGGGATCAACAGTCTCGATAAGATGGCGATCGTCACCGGCACCTGGAGCATAAACGAATACGTTACCGACCACCCGGTTATTGATAAAGATCTGTTTATGACCTCCATTTATCCCATTGAGGGTAAATGGCTCATCACCGAGGCCAGCCCCACCTCCGCGAGCAACCTGGAGTGGTTTATTAACAACTTTATGGAGAGCGATCGGAAAACCTCCGCCGAGCAAGGATCGTCGGTCTATGACCTGTGCAATAAGCTGGTTTCGTCAACGACGCCGGATGAAAGCCACCTGCTGTTCTTTCCGTTCGTGTTTGGCTCTAACACCATTCCCGACGCCTCGGCCGGCTTTATCGGTGTAAACAGCTTTCATAAAAAAGCCCATTTTCTGCGGGCGATTTATGAGGGCGTGGCCTTTAGCCATCTCTACCACACCGAGCGCTTACGCAATATTAACCCGAAGTTAAGCCGCACAATTCGTATTGCCGGCGGTGTCACGAACTCCCCGGTCTGGCTACAGATATTCGCCGATATCTTCCAGGCCACGCTGGAAATCGTTGACGTCAAAGAGCACGGGACCCTGGGTACCGCGATGACCGCAGCCGTCATGGTGGGCTGGTTTGCAGAGGTATTTGCTGCCTCAAACGAAATGGTCCATGTCTCACGCACCGTCTCCCCTAATCCGGAAAATCACCGGGTCTACCAGACCAAATACCAGCTTTATAAAAACCTGTTATCAGAAATGCAGTCGCCGTGGAAAAGCTGCAGCAACTACATTGCGCACTAAGTGAGGAAAAAATGGATCTGAATTTAACGAATCGTACGGCCATCGTGACAGGCGGCGCAACCGGCCTGGGGAAAGAGTTTGTTCTTTCTCTCGCCAAAGAAGGCGTCAATATCTGCTTTACCTATATGCGGGAAGAAGAGCATCCCGAACGGCTGATCGAAACGGTGAAGGCCAGCGCGAACGTAGAGATCATCGCGGTTAAAACCGATCTCTCTGACGAACAGAGCCGGGAAAATCTGTTTGCCACCTGTATCGACAGACTGGGCAAAGCCGACATTCTGGTGAATAACGCCGGGATCTGGCTGAGCGGCTACGTCACCGAGATCAGCCCGCAGGACTGGGATCTGGTGATGAATGTCAATCTGAAAGCCATCTTCCATCTCAGCCAGCTATTTGTAAATCACTGCCTACAGCATGACCGGATGGGCAGCATTCTGAATATTACCTCGCAGGCCGCGTTCCACGGCTCCACGACGGGACATGCGCACTACGCGGCAAGTAAGGCCGGTCTGGTCGCCTTTGCTATTTCTCTGGCGCGGGAAGTCGCCAAACAAAAAATCAATGTGAACAATATCGCCGTCGGGATCATGGATACTGCGATGATCCGTAAGAACATTGAGCAAAACCCTGACTATTACGTCAGTCGTATTCCGGTGGGCCGCGTGGCTCAGCCTCAGGAAATTGCCGACATCGGTGTCTTCATGGTTTCTCCTAAGACCAGCTATATGACGGGAGCAACTCTGGACGTTACCGGCGGTATGTTGATGCGTTAATCGAGGGAGAATCATTATGAAATGTCTGGCAATTGCCGATCTGTTTATCAATGCAGCAATGATGGAATCAGGACTGAAAGCGCTCAGGGATAACGGGATTGAAGTCGAAGTACGCGAGTGGTCACATGACTCCATTGAGAAACTTCAGGAAGATAATCTGCGGGTTGAACAGGAAGGCGCGGAAGCCGTGGCCTTACCGGAAGATCTGCTTCAGGGAGCGGGTGATATTGACATCCTGATCACTCAGTTTGCCCCCGTCAATACTGCGGTGTTCGATAAAATACCCACGCTGAAATATGTAGGCGTACTCCGCGGTGGCGTGGAAAACGTGAATCTTGAGGTGGCGAACGCCCGGGGCGTTGAGGTGATGAACACCCCGGGGCGTAACGCTCGCAGCGTCGCTGAATTCACGGTCGGCATGATCCTGGCGGAAATGCGCAATATCGCCCGGTCACACGATGCCCTGCGTGACAAATACTGGCGTAAAGACAGCCCGAACCATCAGGCGATCCCGGAGCTTGGCGGAAAAGTCGTGGGGCTGGTTGGCCTCGGCCATATTGCCCAACTGGTCGCGGGATTTCTCAGCGGCTTTGGCACGGAGATTATCTTTTACGATAAGTACGTTGCAGGCCATGAATGTTATGAGAAAGTCGATTCACTGGACGAACTGGTACAACGCGCCGACGTTATCTCGTTACATGCTCGCCTGACGCCGGAAACCGAAAATCTGATTAACGCACACCATTTCGCGCTGATGAAGCGCAGTGCCATCATTGTTAACACGGCACGCTCCGGGTTAATCAATGAAAAAGAGATGATTGATGCGCTCAGATCCGGGCAAATTATGGGCGCCGCGCTTGATACCTTTGATGACGAACCGCTTCCTGACGACAGTGCATTCTATACCCTGAATAACGTGACCATTACGCCGCATATTGCCGGGAGTACCATTGACGCATTCAGTAATTCGCCCAAACGCTTCGCTGAGATCCTTTTAAAGAAACTCAGTTAAATACTAAAAGAACCATTAAAGGTATTAACAGGGCCCAATGGGCACGGGTTAACTCGTGCCCAATTCGCCCGCCTTTTAAGGAATCATTATGGATATTATCAACAGCATTATTAGTCTGGGGGCATCAGTAATGATGCCAGTAATATTCTTTATTATCGCGCTTTGCTTTGGCGTTAAAATCGGTACGGCATTTAAAGCAGGGATGCTGGTCGGCATTGGTTTTGAAGGGGTGGGGCTGGTGATTGGCCTGCTGCTGACAAACCTGGGCCCGGCATCGCAGGCGATGGTTGAGCGTATCGGCCTGCAGTTAACGGTCGTTGATACCGGTTGGCCTACCGCATCGACTATTGGCTGGGGTTCGCCGCTGATGCTGCCCGTCGTGGTGGGCTTTATCGTCATCAACCTGGCCATGCTTCTGTTGAAATTAACCAAAACGGTGAATATCGATATTTTTAATTACTGGATTTTCCTGATCATGGGGTCTGTGGTCTATGCCGGAACGGGAAATTACTGGCTTTCTGTCGGTATTACTTTCGCTATTTTTGTGTTGACGCTATTGGCCGCAGATTTAACGGCGCCGTATTTACAAAAAAACTATAATCTTAAAGGGATATCATTCCCACATCTTACCTGTATAGCTTACGTGCCGTTTGGCATTGCCTGTAATTACATCATTGATAAGATCCCGCTCATCAATAAAATCAATTTCGATCCGGAAAGTATTAATAAAAAATTCGGCGTTTTTGGCGAGCCTCTTACCCTGGGGTTTGTGCTGGGACTGCTGTTGGCCTTCCTGGCTGGATATGACATTTCCGCTGCCGTTTCACTGGCCATTAAGGTTTCAGCCGCCATGCTGCTGCTGCCGAAAATGATTGAAATTCTGGTGCAGGGATTGTTGATTGTTCGTGATGCCGCTGAAGCAAAACTGAAGGCTAAATTTCCGGGGCGCGATTTTTACATCGGGATGGATACGGCGTTATTGATCGGTGAACCTTCGGTACTGGCGACCGGTCTGCTGTTAATCCCTATGGCTGTGGTGCTGTCTATCATTCTGCCCGGCAACCGCGTACTGCCCTTTGTCGATCTGGCTTCGTTAATGTTCCTGCTGGCAATGGTCACGCCGTTCTGTAAACGAAATATGTTCCGCATGTTCATAACCGGAACCCTGATCGTGACCTGCATCCTGTATGTCGGGACGGACATTTCGCAAGAATATACTCAGGCAGCGGTGAACTCACATATTCCGGTACCGGAAGGGATGGCAGAGATCACCAATATCGTCGGCGGCGCCACGACGCCTGTCGGCTGGCTGGCCGTCAAATTTGGCGAGTTTTTTAGCGCCACACCTTAGTACAAGACCACTTAAGTAAACAGAGGGCAAACTGTTGCCCTCTGTTTCTTCCTCTCATTCTGTGCGCTGAATAGCTGGCTCAACGACGCTCCTGGTTTGAACATCTGACCAGCGCATCCGCCCCCTGCGCGGCGAGGTGGCTCATTTCTTTTGTGACCCCTCCCGTTTTCAACCCTACCTGCTATGCTCCTTCTTTCCCTGTTCACAGGAGATCCCGATGCTGACTATCTGGGGCCGAAAAACTTCCTCTAACGTGCAGGCGCTGATGTGGTGTGTTGGCGAGCTTGGGCTGGACTATCTCCGCTTCGACGTGGGCCATCGCTATGGCGGTACCGACAGCGAGGCGTTTTATCAGCTCAATCCCAATCGTACGGTGCCAGTGCTGCAGGATGGCGATAATCCGCCGCTGTGGGAAACCGGCGCGATCCTTCGCTATTTAGCCAGTCGCTACGCCGACGACGCCTTCTGGCCGGGCGACCTGCTGGCTCGTACTGAGGTTGATCGCTGGACCGAGTGGTCAAAGCAGAATATTGCCCTCGGCTTTACGGCGCCGGTGTTCTGGCGCGTGGTGCGCACGCCCGCCGCCGAGCGGGATCCGCAGGCCATCGCCGCGGCGGTGACGGCCCTGGAGCAAAAGCTGGCGATTGCCGAGGAACGTCTCGCCGGCAGTCGCTATCTGGTGGGCGATACGCTCACCCTGGCCGACATCCAGTTTGGTCATGTGCTGTACCGCTACTTTGCAATCGATATCACCCGTCGTCCCCTCCCCCATCTTGCGGCCTATTATGCACGGCTAACCGCACGGCCCGCCTTTCGCCAACACGTCATGGTCAGCTACGACGAGCTGAAGGTCTGAAGATGGTCGGTAGCGCCTCCCGACGCTACCGACACGCTGGTTAACGCGCCATCAGGACAAACACGCCCCAGCCGAGATATTCCCGGGTCCAGGTGACATGGTGCAGCGGCGCGGTGGTCAACTGCTGGCGAACCTCCGGCGCGAAGTCATCGTGCGGATTGGCCTCCAGCCAGCGGCGCATCGTCAGCCATTTCGCCGCTTCATAACGATCCCAGCCCTCCTGGTCCGCCAGCACCATCTCCACTACGTCATAGCCCAGTTCGCCGAAGTGGGCGACCAGCGCCGGCAGCGTCAGGAAGTCGTCGGGAGAGTGCGCGCCGCAGGCAACCGCCTCTTCCGCCGTGGCGGGGCGTTTGCGCCACCATGGCTCGCCGATCAGCAGCATACCGCCTGGGTTAAGGCTCTGCTTCAGCAGCGCAATCGTGCCTGCCACGCCGCCGCCGATCCACGTTGCCCCCACGCAGGCGGCAATATCGCACGGCTGACTGGCGACATACCCGCTGGCATCCTGGTGCACAAAGGTCACCCGGTCGCTCACCCCGAGCGCCTCTGCCCGGGCGGCCGCCTGCTGGCTGAACAGCAGGCTCATGTCCACCCCGGTGCCGACGATCTGATGATCGCGCGCCCAGCTACAGAGCATCTCTCCGGAGCCGCTGCCGAGGTCAAGAATGGAGGCGCCCGGCGCCATTCGCAGCGCCCGCCCCAGCGTGGCGTACTTTTCCGGGGTAAAGGGGTTATGAATACGGTGTTCGCTTTCACTGATAGTAAAAATGCGAGGGATATCGATCATGGGTTTTTCTCCTTGAGAGCCATACGCCCGGGCAGCGACCCTGCCCGGGTCGCTGTATCAGCGGTTGTCCGCCTGCGCGCGAACGTTGGTCAAACCGGTGGTGTTGATCCGGTACGGCTGGCCATTCACCGACTTAATCAGCTTCTTGGTTTTGAGCTTTTTGAAGACCGCGAGGGTGCAGTCGCTCAGCAACAGCCCTTCCCGGGTGTAGCATTCGACGGCGGTAATGCGGCCGGAGGTATCGCGGACGTGCGCAATACGGCCACCTTTGGCGAGTACGTGTAAGGTCCGTTGTTCCTGACGGGATAAATTCATACTGAAACCTGTTCATTATCATGTGCGAAAACATGCCTACACCCGCAGGTGTGTGCGTAAGGTTTAAGCGCAGCGATAATCAGTCCGGCCTGGGCAGGTCGGGAAGCTGATTATCTGATAATGACATTCTCCAGCATCGAAGCCTCGGTGAGCATTGAAAGGTATTTACCGGCTGAATATTAACACCTTCATCTGGTAAGGGTATTGCACAGATTAAAAACTGTGATCGGCGTTATGATTTACCCTCACCCTCCCCGGCATTTTGCCTTTTCCGCCACCCGCTTTGTTCCTCAACGTTAACCACCGCCTTATCCCCCTCGCATTGTTAAATAAATGTTGGCAGATCACAAAATAGAAACAAAAAGGCCATTTCGTACGCATTTTATAAAAATGTAGATATTTTTAATTTATGGCTACGAAATGAACATCACCCTGACCTTCCATTCCATTGCGAGGAACGATCCTGATGAACGCCCTGACCGCAGTAAAACCGACATCCGCGCCGTTAGCTCAACAATTCCCTGGCTTTACCGTCGCTCCTTCCGCCCAGTCGCCGCGCCTGCTGGAGCTCACCTTTTCCGCCGACACCACCGCCCAGTTTCTGCAGCAGGTCGCGCAGTGGCCGGTGCAGGCGCTGGAGTACAAATCTTTCTTACGCTTCCAGGTGGGCAAGATCCTCGACGATCTGTGCGGCAACCAGCTGCAGCCGCTGCTGATCAAAACGCTGCTCGACCGCGCGGAAGGCGCGCTGCTGATCAACGGCGAAGGGATCGATAACGTCAGCCAGTCCGAGGAGATGGTCAAGCTGGCCACCGCCGTGGCGCACCTGATTGGCCGTTCCAATTTCGACGCCATGAGCGGCCAGTATTACGCCCGTTTCATGGTGAAAAACGTCGATAACTCCGACAGCTATCTGCGCCAGCCGCACCGGGTGATGGAGCTGCACAACGACGGCACCTACGTCGAAGAGCAAACCGACTATGTGCTGATGATGAAGATCGACGAGCAGAACATGCAGGGCGGCAATTCCCTGCTGCTGCATCTCGACGACTGGGAGCACCTCGACGAATTCTTCCGCGACCCGCTCGCCCGCCGCCCGATGCGCTGGGCCGCGCCGCCGAGCAAAAACGTCAGCAAAGATGTCTTCCACCCGGTATTCGACGTCGACCAGCTGGGTCGCCCGGTGATGCGCTATATCGACCAGTTCGTCCAGCCGAAAGATTTCGAAGAAGGCACCTGGCTGAGCCGCCTCTCCGACGCGCTGGAGACCAGCAAAAACATTCTTTCTGTACCGGTTCCGGTAGGCAAATTTCTGTTGATAAACAACCTGTTCTGGCTGCATGGCCGCGACCGCTTTACGCCGCACCCGGACCTGCGCCGCGAGCTGATGCGCCAGCGCGGCTACTTTGCGTATTCCACGAATCATTACCAGACTCATCAATAAGGGTTTTCAGGCGAAGGAATTGAGCGGATGTATGATTTCGTGATTATCGGCGGCGGCATCATCGGCATGTCGACCGCCATGCAGTTAATTGAGATTTACCCGGATGCCCGCATTGCGCTGCTGGAAAAAGAGGCCGGCCCGGCCTGCCATCAGACCGGCCATAACAGCGGCGTGATCCACGCCGGGGTGTACTACACGCCCGGCAGCCTCAAGGCGCAGTTTTGCCTCGCCGGCAACCGCGCCACCAAAGCCTTTTGCGAGCAGAACGGCATCCGCTACGACGTCTGCGGCAAGATGCTGGTCGCCACCTCGCCGCTGGAGATGGAGCGGATGCGCGCCCTGTGGGATCGCACCGCCGCCAACGGCCTGCAGCGGGAATGGCTGAGCGCCGGGGAGCTGCGCGAGCGCGAACCGAACATCAGCGGACTCGGCGGGATCTTCGTCCCTTCCAGCGGCATCGTCAGCTACCGCGACGTGGCGGCGGCGATGGCGAAGAACTTCGAATCGAAAGGCGGCGCCATCGTCTACAACGCCGAAGTCAGCGCCCTGAAAGAACACGCCAGCGGCGTGGTCGTCCACACCCGCCAGGGCGGCGAGTATGAGGCCTCGACGCTGATTACCTGTTCCGGGCTGATGGCCGATCGACTGGTGAAAATGCTCGGCGTCGATCCCGGGTTTATCATCTGCCCGTTCCGCGGGGAGTATTTCCAGCTTGCCCCGCAGCACAATCAGATCGTCAACCATCTGATCTATCCGATCCCCGATCCGGCGATGCCGTTCCTCGGCGTCCACCTGACCCGCATGATCGACGGCAGCGTCACCGTCGGCCCCAACGCCGTGCTGGCCCTGAAGCGCGAAGGCTATCGCAAACGCGATATTTCGCTGGCCGATACCCTGGAGATCCTCACCTCGCCCGGCATTCGCCGGGTACTGCAAAACAACCTGCGCTCCGGGCTGGGCGAAATGAAAAATTCGCTGTGCCGAAGCGGCTATCTGCGGCTGGTGCAGAAATACTGCCCGAGCCTGACATTGCGCGATTTGCGCCCGTGGCCGGCCGGCGTGCGGGCGCAGGCGGTATCGCCGCAGGGCAAACTGATCGACGATTTTCTCTTCGTCACCACCGCGCGTTCCATTCACACCTGTAACGCGCCGTCACCCGCGGCGACGTCGGCTATCCCGATCGGCGCGCATATCGTCAGCAAGGTGCAGACCCTGCTGGCCAGCCAGAGCAATCCCGGACGCACGCTGCGTGCGGCACGTAGCGTGGAGACACTACACGCCGCTTTTACCCGTTAACCCCCTGAAGACAGGAAGCGATTATGCAACTCAACGATATGACTCTGTTTCGCCAGCAGGCGCTGATTGATGGTCAGTGGCGCGATGCGCCCAACGGCGACGTGATTGCGGTGACCAACCCCGCCAACGGCGAGCAGCTCGGCAGCGTGCCGAAAATGGGCGCAGACGAAACCCGACAAGCGATCGAGGCCGCTAACCGCGCCCTTCCCGCCTGGCGCGCCCTCACCGCCAAAGAGCGGGCGAATATTCTGCGCCGCTGGTTCGATCTCATGCTGGAGAACCAGGACGATCTCGCCCGTCTGATGACCCTCGAGCAGGGGAAACCGCTGGCGGAAGCCAAAGGCGAAATCAGCTACGCCGCCTCCTTTATTGAATGGTTCGCCGAAGAAGGTAAACGCATTTATGGCGACACCATTCCGGGCCACCAGGCCGACAAGCGCCTGCTGGTGATTAAGCAGCCTATCGGCGTTACCGCCGCCATCACCCCGTGGAACTTCCCGGCGGCGATGATCACCCGCAAAGCGGGCCCGGCGCTGGCTGCGGGCTGCACCATGGTCCTGAAACCGGCCAGCCAGACGCCGTTTTCCGCGCTGGCGCTGGCCGAACTGGCGAATCGCGCCGGGATCCCCGCCGGGGTGTTCAACGTGGTCACCGGCTCAGCCGGCGCGGTCGGCGGCGAACTGACCAGTAACCCGCTGGTGCGCAAGCTCTCCTTTACCGGCTCGACCGAGATTGGCCGCCAGCTGATGGAGCAGTGCGCGAAAGACATCAAAAAAGTCTCCCTGGAGCTGGGCGGCAACGCGCCGTTTATCGTCTTCGACGATGCCGATCTCGATAAAGCCGTCGAGGGGGCGCTGGCCTCGAAGTTCCGCAACGCCGGGCAGACCTGCGTTTGCGCCAACCGCCTGTACGTCCAGGACGGGGTGTATGACCGTTTCGCCGAGAAGCTGCAGCAGGCGGTGGAAAAACTGCGCATTGGCGACGGCCTGCAGGAGGGCGTCACGACCGGCCCGCTGATCGACGAGAAAGCCGTCGCCAAAGTTGAAGAACACATTGCCGACGCCATCGCCAAAGGCGCAAAGGTGGTTACCGGCGGCAAACCGCACGCCCTGGGCGGCAACTTCTTCCAGCCCACCATCCTGGTCAACGTGCCCGACAGCGCCAAAGTGGCGAAAGAGGAGACCTTCGGCCCGCTGGCCCCGCTGTTCCGCTTTAAAGATGAAGCCGACGTCATTGCCCAGGCCAACGATACCGAGTTCGGTCTCGCCGCCTATTTCTACGCCCGCGATCTGAGCCGTGTGTTCCGCGTCGGCGAAGCGCTGGAGTACGGCATCATCGGCATCAATACCGGAATTATCTCCACCGAAGTCGCCCCGTTCGGCGGCGTTAAGGCCTCCGGCCTCGGCCGCGAAGGGTCGAAGTACGGCATCGAAGACTACTTAGAAATCAAATACATGTGTATTGGCCTTTAACAGGAGTGACGGATGAACAGCAATAAAGCAATGATGGCGCGTCGCAACGACGCGGTCCCGCGCGGCGTCGGCCAAATCCATCCTGTCTTCGCCGAGCGCGCGGAGAACTGCCGGGTGTGGGACGTCGAAGGGCGGGAATATCTCGATTTTGCCGGCGGTATCGCGGTGCTCAATACCGGCCACCTGCATCCGCAGATTGTCGCCGCCGTGGAGGACCAGCTGAAAAAGCTGTCCCATACCTGCTTCCAGGTGCTGGCCTACGAGCCCTACCTGGCGCTGTGCGAAAAGATGAACCAGAAGGTGCCTGGTGATTTCGCCAAGAAAACCCTGCTGGTGACCACCGGGTCGGAAGCGGTGGAGAACGCAGTGAAGATCGCCCGCGCGGCAACCGGGCGCAGCGGCGCGATCGCCTTCACCGGCGCCTATCACGGCCGCACTCACTACACCCTGTCGCTGACCGGTAAAGTGAATCCATACTCCGCCGGTATGGGCTTAATGCCGGGTCACGTCTATCGCGCCCTCTATCCGTGCGCGCTGCACGGCGTCAGCGATGAAGAGGCGATCGCCAGCATCCATCGTATCTTCAAAAACGATGCCGCGCCGGAAGATATCGCCGCCATCATTATCGAGCCGGTGCAGGGTGAAGGCGGATTCTATGCCGCCTCCCCGGCCTTTATGCAGCGCCTGAGCGCCCTGTGCGACGAGCACGGCATTATGCTCATCGCCGATGAAGTACAGAGCGGCGCGGGCCGCACCGGTACCCTGTTCGCCATGGAGCAGATGGGCGTCGCGGCGGATATCACCACCTTCGCCAAATCCATCGCCGGCGGTTTCCCGCTGGCGGGCGTCACCGGCCGCGCGGAGGTGATGGACGCCATCGCCCCGGGCGGACTGGGCGGCACCTACGCCGGCAACCCCATCGCCTGCGCCGCCGCCCTGGCGGTATTGCAGATTTTCGAGCAGGAGAATCTGCTGGAAAAAGCCAACCAGCTCGGCGATACCCTGCGCCAGGGCCTGCTGGCGATCGCTGAAGATCATCCGGAGATCGGCGACGTGCGCGGTCTGGGAGCGATGATCGCCATTGAGCTGTTTGAAGAGGGCGACCACAGCAGGCCGAACGCCAGGCTGACGGCGGATATTGTCGCCCGGGCGCGCGACAAAGGTCTGATTCTGCTCTCCTGCGGGCCGTACTACAACGTGCTGCGCATCCTGGTGCCGCTGACCATCGAAGAGGCGCAGATCGAGCAGGGGCTGAAGATCATCGCCGACTGCTTTACCGAGGCGAAACAGGCATAGCACACCAGACATGCGGACACGAAGTACGTTAGTAAGGGAATAAAGACGAGACCTGCAAAACAACAATAATACGCGTGCCCCGGCGCGGGAATGTCGGGGCGCTCTCCCAGGTGACACACTTCGAGAGGGTAAATGATGGGGCAACTGTCGCAATCACAGGATTTAGGGGCGGGGCTGAAGTCGCGCCACGTCACGATGTTATCTATCGCCGGGGTGATCGGCGCGAGTTTATTTGTCGGATCCAGCGTCGCCATTGCCGAGGCGGGCCCGGCGGTGCTGCTGGCCTATCTGTTTGCCGGGCTACTGGTGGTGATGATTATGCGTATGCTGGCCGAAATGGCGGTCGCCACGCCGGATACCGGCTCCTTTTCCACCTACGCCGATAAAGCCATCGGCCGTTGGGCGGGGTATACCATCGGCTGGCTGTACTGGTGGTTTTGGGTATTGGTTATTCCGCTGGAAGCCAATATCGCGGCGATTATTTTGCATTCATGGGTGCCGGGCGTCCCGGTGTGGTTGTTCTCTCTGGTCATCACCCTCGCCCTCACCGGCAGTAACCTGCTGAGCGTCAAAAACTACGGCGAATTCGAGTTCTGGCTGGCGCTGTGCAAAGTGGTCGCTATTCTGGCGTTTATCGTACTGGGCGCGGTCGCCATTACCGGCTTTTATCCGTATGCCGAGGTGAGCGGCATTTCGCGTCTGTGGGATCACGGCGGCTTTATGCCCAACGGCTTCGGCGCGGTGCTGAGCGCGATGCTGATCACCATGTTCTCGTTTATGGGCGCGGAGATTGTCACTATTGCCGCCGCCGAATCGGATACCCCGGATAAACATATCGTGCGCGCCACCAACTCGGTGATCTGGCGTATCTCTATTTTTTATCTGTGCTCGATCTTTATCGTCGTCGCCCTCATCCCATGGAATATGCCGGGGCTGAAGAGCATTGGCTCCTACCGCTCGGTGCTCGAGCTGCTGCATATTCCCTATGCCAAGCTGATTATGGACGGCGTGATCCTCCTGTCGGTCACCAGCTGTCTGAACTCGGCGCTGTATACCGCCTCGCGGATGCTCTACTCCCTGAGCCGCCGCGGCGATGCGCCGGCCTTCATGGGGCGGACCAACCGCAGCAAAACGCCGTACGTGGCGGTGCTGCTCTCCACCGGCGCGGCGTTCCTCACCGTGGTGGTGAACTACTACGCGCCTGCCAAGGTGTTTAAATTCCTCATCGACAGCTCCGGCGCCATCGCCCTGCTGGTCTATCTGGTGATCGCCGTTTCGCAACTGCGGATGCGTAAAATCCTTCAGGCGCAAGGCGGGGAGATCCGTCTCAGAATGTGGCTCTATCCGTACCTGACCTGGCTGGTGATCGCCTTTATCACCTTCGTGCTGGTGGTGATGCTGTTCCGTCCGGCGCAGCAGCTGGAGGTGATCTCTACCGGCCTGTTAGCATTGGGAATTATTTGTACGGTACCGATTATGTCGCGCTGGAAAAAGCTGGTATTGTGGCAAAAACTGCCGCTGCAAAATACGCGTTAACCCTGTTCCCGGCCCCCGCCGGGAAGAGTATTCAGGAGTAAGATCATGACCGCCATTTCCCAGGCGACGGCCATTGACGGGTACCGTTGGTTAAAAAACGACATCATCCGCGGGGTCTACCAACCCGATGAGAAGCTGCGGATGAGCCTGTTGACCTCGCGCTATGCCCTGGGGGTCGGTCCGCTGCGCGAGGCGCTTTCGCAGCTGGTGGCCGAGCGGCTGGTGACGGTGGTCAATCAGAAAGGCTATCGGGTGGCGCCCATGTCGGAACAGGAGCTTCTCGATATCTTCGACGCGCGCGCCAATATGGAAGCCATGCTGGTGCGCCTCGCCATCGAGCGCGGCGGCGATGAGTGGGAGGCGGAGCTGCTGGCCCGCGCCCATCTGCTCAACAAGCTGGAGTCGTGCGAGGCAAGTGAGCGCTTACTCGATGAGTGGGACCAGCGCCACCAGGCGTTTCACACCGCCATCGTCGCCGGCTGCGGTTCGCAGTATCTGCTGCAAATGCGCGAGCGGCTCTTCGATCTGGCGGCCCGCTACCGTTTTATCTGGCTGCGCACCACCGTCCTGTCGGTGGAGATGCTGGAAGATAAGCATGTCCAGCATCAGACCCTGGTGGACGCTATTCTGGCGCGCGACGCCGAGCAGGCCAGCGCGCTGATGCGCGAGCACTTACTGACGCCGATCCCGATTATTCAGCAGGCGATGGCCGGCAAGCTGCAGCCGCAGGCAGTGTGAGTCAGGTGGCGGGGTGGAGAGCGCAGGTGGGGCGGAAAAGTCTTCGTCACGCTCCTCCACGCCGCACGGGCGTGGAGAAATCGTATCCGTAGATCAATCAGGCGCGCAGGCGAACCGGCTCGCTGAAATCGTCGGCCGGTTCCAGCTTCAGATTAAAGGTGGTCAGCAGCGCTGCGGCGCGCTCGTGAAACTCGCGCAGCGTTTTTTCCAGTCTGTCGCTCACTTCCGGGTCGTCAATGTCGACCGCCTGCCATGACCCTTCTTTATTGAACAGGCCAAACTGGTAGCTATAGGTGAAACGTGACTCTTGTGCTTCCATTTCCATCCACCAGCCCCAGAATTCACGCTTCTCCGGTGCGGGCTTAACGTTGACGCAAACTGCCAGGCAATCGAAAAAGAAACGGTTGTCATGGCACTGCTCTTCGCGAATGTAAGGCCCTAGCGCCGTGAATTTCTTGATCAACTTACTTTTCAGGTGTCCACTCGGTAACGTCATTGCGATCTCCTTTAGTGATGCAACTGTTTTACCAAACCAATAGAATTTAGCAATAAATTAACCAAATCTATGGTTGATCCAGCGGGCGATCTGTCGCAATGCGTGATCAAAATTGCGATACACCGGGTTAAACGGGATCTCCAGCAGTTTGCCATCGGCAGATGACGAGGTGATTAACCGCGACTCCTCTTCGGGGCTGAACGGATCGTCCTTCCAGAAGCCGGAGAGCATCGGCGTCGGGCAACGGCGTCCCAGCAGTCCCTGGGTTTTTAACGAGTAGCGGTTGAGCTCCACGCGCAGCGCTTCATCGGACGCGTCATGCATGCCCAGCCGCGAGGCCAGCACGTCGAGGTACATCTCCGGCACGCGCCCCTGATGCAGAGGATCCACCAGCAGACCGTGGACCACCGGCCCCAGACAGGCTACGGCCTTCAGCCGCTGCGGCTCCAGGTAACCGAGACGCACCGCGATATTGGCGCCAAAACGGAAGCCGAAGGCGGCGACCCGGGTATGGTCAATCCATGGCACATTTTCCAGATGGCGCAGCGCGTGCTGATGCAGCAGGCTGGTGTCCTGATTCAGCGTCCATTTTGACGAGAAGCCGATGGAGGGCATATCAATGGTCAGCATGGCAATGCCGAGCGGTGAGAAGTAGTTCTCATACAGGTTGTAATAATCCGTCTGCAGCGAGTCCAGCCCCCCACACATCAGCACCGTCGGAAACGGCCCCTCGCCTTTCGGCATATGCAAAAAGCCGGTGATCGGCGAACCGCCAGGGATGGTGAACTCCAGCTCGCGCAGGGCGCCAGGCAGCCGCTGGGCGGCCTCTTCATACGCCCGGTTGGCTAGAGCCTGCGCCTGTTCCGCCAGCTCATCGCCTTTAATATGCGGATAAGCGGCAATGCTGTACAGGTTCGAAGCATGCAGCCAGTGGCGGCCGCTCAGCAAAGGATCGGCTTCCTGCCCGGCCTTTTGCTGCCACTGCATCGCCTCTTTCGCCCACTCAAAGATCCAGTTGCCGCCGCGATAGCCGATGACGGTATCGAACAGCTCGGGATCCGTTCGTTCGGCCTCGCTCATCACAATGCGCGCTTGCACATCAAGGATCTCCTGCGGGGTTACGCCGCGCCAGATCCACATTAAGCGATTGATCAGACGGTACCAGTGTTCGACGTGATTGCCGCTCAGCGCTGACTGCATCGCCTGGGGTTTTCCGGCAGAAAACCGGCGCACCAGCGTAGAGGTTTCGGGATGTTTGAAGCGAGGTTTAAACAGCGTTTCGCTGAGGTTAGCCTGTGACATGTGCAGTCTCCGTCGTAGTGCCACTCCGGATATTGTAACCTGCTATAGGATAAAAAAAACCACGCCCGGCAAGCCGGGCGCGGTAAATAGCACTGTCCTGAAGAATTAACGACCTGCGATAGGCGGTACAAACACCACGCCCATATCCCACGGCTGTTCAATCCAGGTATCCTGCGGAATATCAACCACGTAATCATCGACCAGCGGACGGCCTGCCGGTTTGGCGAAAATGGTGACGAAGTGCGCTTTGGGATACATTTCGCGGATCGCCACGGCGGTCCCGCCGGTATCCACCAGATCGTCGATAACGATAAAGCCTTCGCCATCGCCTTCCGCACGTTTCAGCACTTTCAGCTCGCGCTGGTTATCATGGTCGTAGCTGGAGATGCATACGGTATCAACATGACGAATGCCCAGTTCACGCGCCAGTAAGGCTCCCGGTACCAGTCCACCGCGGCTAACGGCAATAATGCCTTTCCATTGCTCAACCGGCAGCAGACGGCTGGCCAGTTTGCGGGCGTGAATCTGCAACATGTCCCAGGTGACGACGTATTTTTCGCTCATGTGAAGTGTCCCAGCCTGTGTAATACGGCTTAAATAATGTTCGAGGGGGAAAATGGTTGCGCGAGATTATAGAGATCTGACGCACTAAAAACCAGTGTTAAGCGGTTTGCGCAACGCTTTTTGCGTTGTTTACACTACCTGCGGCGGTGGAAAGTGGTATTCTCACCCCCATCGCGCAAGCCCGGGCTTGTTGTGTATTTTAACGCTAACCCTCGTCCTGCAACCGCTGTATGCAGGAGTCTGTAAGGAGACTTACCGTGTCTGAACTGTCTCAACTATCCCCGCAGCCGCTTTGGGATATTTTCGCCAAGATTTGCTCCATCCCGCACCCGTCCTATCACGAAGAACAGCTCGCCGAGCACATTATGGGTTGGGCAAAAGAAAAAGGCTTACACGCGGAACGCGACCAGGTTGGCAACATTCTGATTCGTAAAGGCGCGACTGCCGGTATGGAAAACCGTAAGCCGGTAGCGCTGCAGGCGCACCTCGATATGGTGCCGCAGAAAAATAACGACACCGTCCACGACTTCGCCAAAGATCCGATCCAGCCGTACATTGACGGCGAATGGGTGAAAGCGCGCGGCACCACGCTGGGCGCGGACAACGGTATCGGGATGGCGTCCGCACTGGCGGTACTGGCCGACGACAGCGTCGCTCACGGCCCGCTGGAAGTGCTGCTGACCATGACCGAAGAAGCCGGTATGGACGGTGCCTTCGGTCTGCAGGCCAACTGGCTGCAGGCCGATATCCTGATCAACACCGACTCCGAAGAAGAAGGCGAAATCTATATGGGTTGCGCCGGCGGGATCGATTTCACCTCTAACCTGGCGCTGACCCGCGAAGCGATTCCGGCCGGTTTCCAGAGCTTTAAAGTGACCTTAAAAGGGCTGAAGGGCGGCCACTCCGGCGGTGACATCCATCTCGGTCTGGGTAACGCCAACAAGCTGCTGTCGCGCTTCCTTGCCGGTCATGCCGATGAGCTGGATCTGCGTCTGGTCGATTTCAACGGCGGTACGTTGCGCAACGCCATCCCGCGCGAAGCATACGCTACTGTCGCCGTCGCCGCGGATAAAGCCGATGCGCTGAAAGCGCTGGTGAATACTTACCAGGCGCTGCTGCAAAACGAGCTGGCGGCCAAAGAGAAGAACCTGGTGGTGCTCCTGGAAGCGGTAGAGAACGACAAAGCGGCGCTGACTCAGGCCTCCCGCGACGGTTTCATCCGCCTCCTGAACGCCACGCCGAACGGGGTTATCCGCAACTCTGACGTGGCGAAAGGCGTAGTAGAAACCTCGCTGAACGTCGGCGTCGTCACCATGACCGATGACAATGTGCAGATCCACTGCCTGATCCGCTCGCTGATCGACAGCGGCAAAGACTATGTGGTCAGCATGCTGGAATCTCTGGGTAAACTGGCGGGGGCGAAAACCGAAGCCAAAGGCGCTTACCCTGGCTGGCAGCCGGACGCCAACTCGCCGGTGATGCACCTGGTGCGCGAGACTTACCAGCGTCTGTTCAACAAGACGCCGAACATCCAGATCATCCACGCCGGTCTGGAATGCGGCCTGTTCAAGAAACCGTATCCGGAGATGGACATGGTCTCCATCGGGCCAACCATTACCGGTCCGCACTCCCCGGATGAGCAGGTCCATATCGAGAGCGTCGGCCAGTACTGGACGCTGCTGACCGAGCTGCTGAAAGCCATTCCGGCTAAATAAGCATCACCACCGGCGGCAGCCCGCCGCCGGTTTCTCCCCCTCACCTTAGCGTCCCGCGCTTTCCATCCGGTAGTTAATAAACCACTCCCCGCGCGCCGCCACCCGCTGCTCAGCCACCACCTTAAAGCCATGGGCCGTAAAACAGGGTCTCGCGGTAATGCTGGCGTCCACCGTCAGGATTTGCGCAGGATACTGAGCGCAGAGCGCCTCGATAAGCGCGCCGCCGATACCCTGCCGGCCGTGATCCGGCGAGACAAAGAGCAAATCGATATGCGTCCCGATGGCGGTGATAAAGCCAACCGGTTGATTCTCTATCTCCGCCACCAGCCCGTTTGCATCAGCCAGCGTTTGCCGCCAGCGCGTCTCATCCACCTGCGCCCAGGCCGCGATCTGCGCCGGAGTATAGTCCCGGCAGGCCGTTTCCCGCACCGCGCGCAGGAATATCCGACAGAGCAGTGGTAAATCGTTGTCGCGGTAAGGACGAATGTGCATGGTTAAATCCCTAATAAAAGCTGCCTTTCCAGCTGCGGATCGAGCAGCGTCACGTGGAGCCCAACCAGGCGCACGCCACGTCCGCCGCGGCGCTCATCCCAGGCCTTGTGCGCGGTGGCAATCAGATCCGCTTTGTTCAGCTGCGGCCAGACGTGCTCCTGGGTGGTCAGCTGGAAGTCATTGAATTTCAGTTTAATACCCTGACGGGCGATCAGCAGGTCCGGTTTGACCTTCGCCAGCCGGCGCTCCAGTTCGGGATAGAGATTTTCGATAATCGCTTCGCACTCTGACCATTCATGGATATCTTCCGCTAACGTCCGCTCCACCCCCACCGACTTGCGCTGCCGGTCGTTATGGATTTCCCGCTCATCAATCCCGTGGCTGCGCTCCCACAAAATACGGCCGAATTTACCGAAGCGCTTAAGCAGCATGGCCAAATCGCTGTTCTGCACATCGCCACAGGTACGCAGGCCCATATTTTCCAGCTTCGCCGCCGATACCTTCCCGACGCCGGGTATTTTCGCCAGCGGCAGCGCCCGTACAAACTCAGCCACCTGATGGGGAGCGATAACGAACTGGCCGTTGGGTTTATTCATGTCGGAGGCGATTTTGGCAAGAAACTTTACCGGCGCTACCCCCGCCGAGGCGGTGAGGCGCAGCTCCCGTTCGATGGTTTCGCGGATCTCCTGGGCGATCAGGGTGGCCGACCCGTGACAATGCACGCTGTCACTGACGTCAAGATAGGCTTCATCCAGCGACAGCGGCTCAATGCGCGAGGTATAGCGGGAGAAAATTTCGCGGATATGGTTCGAGGCTTCTTTGTAGGCATCAAAGCGGCCGGGAAGCAGCGTGAGATGCGGGCACAGCTTGAGCGCCGTCGCCGTCGGCATGGCGCTACGCACGCCAAACTTACGCGCAGGATAGTTCGCGGTACTAATCACGCCACGCTGTACCCGACTGCCGCCTATCGCGAGAGGTATATCGCGCAACGCCGGGTTGTCGCGCATCTCCACCGCCGCAAAGAAACAGTCCATATCGACATGGATAATTTTACGCATCGTCAGACTCAACACTGTATACCCATACAGCATAGCAAAACTCGCTGCGAATTTTATGCTTTTTTTATTTCATCGCCCGGAAAAGCGGTTAAAACATAAAACTGCAATAAATTATGTTTATTTTCATAAAGTTAACCGATAAATCTGGAAGATATAATCATGAAGAAAATACTTACCGCACTTTGCCTGCTGGCCTCCGCCGGCGCCTGGGCCGCCCCGCAGCTGATTGCCCATCGCGGCGGCACCGGCGATGCGCCAGAGAATACCCTGCCGGCCATTAAGCTGGCGCTGGAGAATAACGCCGAGGCCATCTGGGTCACGGTACAGTTAAGCCACGACGGCGTGCCGGTGCTCTACCGGTCAAGCGATCTTTCCGCATTGACCAATAGCGAGGGCAACGTTTCCAGTTTGACCGCCGCCGAGCTGGCGAAAGTCGATGCCGGCTGGAAATGGGGTGATGACAGCCACCCCTGGCGCGGCAGGCAGGCCACCATTCCCACGCTGCAAGCCGTTTTGCAGCAATGGCCGCACACGTTCTTCTACATCGACATTAAATCTCCGGATGCCGACCCGACCGTGATGGGCGAGCGCCTGCTTGCGGTGTTAAAAGCTACGCACAGCCTCGATCGCGTGCGGGTCTATTCCACCGAAGACCGCTATATCGCCGCGCTGCCGCCGGCTATTCCCCGCTTCGTCACGCGCAGCGAAACCCGCACCAGACTTGCCAGCATTTCGCTCAGCCATCAGTGCCAGCCTGCCAGCCAGCGCGAAGGCGAGCAGTGGTATGGGCTGGAGCTGAAGCGCAAGGTAGAGGTGGTGGAGAAATTCACCCTTGGGGAAGGGGTCTCCCCGGCGACGCTCACCTGGGATAAAGAGGCGATGGATTGCTTCCGCTCGCAGGGTAAAGCGCACATTATCTTCTTCGGCATCAACAGTGCGGAAGATTACCGCACGGCGAAAGAGCTGGGCGCTGACGGCGTGATGGTCGATTCCCCGGCGCAGGCGAAAAGCTGGCAGTAAGCGAGTCAATGGCTAAAAAAGGCCGCGAAAGCGGCCTCACGTTGCTGGCATGTTGTTGCCGGGTGGCGGCTACGCCTTACCCGGCCTACCCTTCCAGGACTGGCTGTTAACTCACCGCCGGGCCTGGGGCAGTTGAAACTGCCGGTGCTGGCCGGAGCCCGGGGGTGGCGGCGACTGGCCGCCCCCGGTGCGCTCCCTGCGCCATGAGTGGCATCACGCAAAAGAAATATCGGGAGCGCAATCTGCCCGGAAACCTCACAGATTACAAAATGCGCCGCTGCTGGCGCTGCGCCTCGCGGGCGAGACGTTTCTTACGCGCGTCGCAGGGCTCAGGACAGTCGCAGACTTTTTCCAGTCCCAGCGAGGAGATCCCGCCGCAGCTGCCCTGAATGCTCTTGCGCTTCACCAGGTAGCCCAGCGACATCCCGAGGATCACCAGCGCAAAAATCACAAAGGTTGCGACAAACACCGTCAGCATCGTCAGCCTCCAAAGTCGTCGAGCAGAATATTCTCGTCCTCGACGCCCAGATCCTTCAGCATCTTAATCACCGCGGCATTCATTACCGGCGGCCCGCACATGTAGAACTCGCAGTCTTCCGGCGCCGGATGATCGCGCAGATAGTTCTCGTACAGAACGTTATGGATAAAGCCGGTATGCCCCGTCCAGTTATCTTCCGGCAGCGGATCGGAGAGCGCAACGTGGAAGGTAAAGTTCGGGTTATCCCGCGCCAGCTGTTCAAACTCATCATCGTAGAACATCTCGCGCAGCGAGCGCGCTCCGTACCAGAAGCTGATTTTACGTGTGCTGTGCAGGCGCTTGAGCTGGTCGAAAATATGCGAACGCATCGGCGCCATCCCGGCGCCGCCGCCGATAAACACCATCTCGGCGTCGGTCTCTTTGGCAAAGAACTCGCCGAACGGCCCCGAAATCGTCACCTTATCGCCCGGCTTCAGCGACCAGATATAGGACGACATGATCCCCGGCGGGGCATCCGGCACCTTCGGCGGCGGCGTCGCAATGCGCACGTTGAGCATAATGATGCCCTTCTCTTCCGGATAGTTAGCCATCGAGTAGGCGCGCAGGGTCGGCTCTTTCACCTCAGAGACGTAGCGGAACAGGTTGAACTTGTCCCAGTCCGAGCGGTATTCATCCGGGACATCGAAGTCAGCATAGGCCACTTTATGCGGTGGGCATTCGATCTGAATATAGCCCCCGGCGCGGAACGGCACCACCTCCCCCTCGGGGATCCGCAGCTTGAGCTCTTTAATGAAAGTGGCTTTGTTATCATTGGAGATAACTTCGCATTCCCATTTTTTGACGCCGAAGATTTCTTCCGGTAGCTCAATCTTCATGTTTTGCTTCACCGCGACCTGGCAGGCCAGACGGCAGCCGGCTTTGGCTTCGCGTTTGGTAATATGCGAAAGCTCGGTCGGCAGGATATCGCCGCCACCCTCTTTGATAGTCACCCGACACTGGCCGCAGGAGCCGCCGCCGCCGCAGGCGGAGGAGACAAAAATCCCGTTGCTGGACAGCGTGTTCAGCAGCTTATCCCCCGCCGGGGTACGGATCTGCTTATCCGCTTCGTTATTGATCTCAATAACCACGTCGCCCGCGTTCACCAGCTTTGAGCGCGCTGCCAGGATAAGCCCCGACAGCACCAGCACAATCAGCGTGAACATCACGACGCCAAGAATAATTTCCATACTTATTCGCCCTTATAGCTGCACGCCGGAGAAGGACATAAAGCCCAGCGCCATCAACCCGGTAGTGATAAAGGTGATCCCTAACCCGCGCAAACCGGCAGGCACGTTGGCGTACTTCATCTTTTCGCGGATCCCCGCCATCGCCACGATCGCCAGCATCCAGCCGATGCCGGAGCCGAAGCCGTAAACGATGGATTCCGGGAAGTTGTAATCACGCTGCACCATGAACGACACACCGCCGAAAATCGCGCAGTTAACCGCAATCAGCGGCAGGAAGATCCCCAGCGCGTTGTATAGCGCCGGGAAGTACTTATCGAGGATCATCTCGAGGATCTGCACCAGCGCGGCGATCACCCCGATAAAGGTGATGAAGTTCAGGAAGCTGAGGTCTACCCCCTCCACCAGCGCGCCGTCGCGCAGCACCAGGTTATACACCAGGTTGTTGATCGGTACGGCAAGACCCAGCACCACCGTCACCGCAACGCCGAGGCCGAAGGCGGTGGAGACCTTTTTCGACACCGCGAGGAAGGTACACATCCCGAGGAAAAAGGCCAGCGCCATGTTCTCAACAAACACCGCGCGGACAAACAGGCTAATGTAATGAGCCATCATCGATTACTCCTTTTCCTGCTGTTCAGGCTTCCAGCTACGCAGGGCCCAAATCAGTAAACCGATAATGAAGAACGCGCTCGGCGCCAGCAGGAACAGGCCGTTCGGCTGATACCAGCCGCCGTTCTGCACCGTCTCCAGCACCGTGATACCGAACAGCTTGCCGCTGCCGATAAGCTCGCGCAGGAAGCCGACGATAATCAGGATCGCGCCGTAGCCGAGACCGTTGCCGATACCGTCCATAAAGCTGGCCAGCGGCGGCGACTTCATGGCGTAAGCTTCGGCGCGGCCCATCACGATGCAGTTGGTGATGATAAGCCCGACGAATACCGACAGCTGCTTGGAAGTCTCATAGGCGAAAGCCCGCAGTAGCTGATCCACCACGATAACCAGCGAGGCGATGATCGCCATCTGCACGATGATGCGCACGCTGTTGGGAATGTGGTGGCGGATCATCGAGATAAACATGCTGGAGAACGCCGTCACCAGGGTCACCGCAATGGTCATCACGAAGGCGGTTTCCAGCTTAGTGGTGACCGCCAACGCGGAGCAGACGCCCAGCACCTGCAGGGCGATGGGGTTATTGGCGATGAGCGGCCCCACCAGCACGCGCTTCACCTCTTTCATCTCGCTCTGTTCAGCCATTGTTCAGCCCTCCTTCACGCACCTTTTTCAGGAACGGACCAAAGCCCAGTTCACCCATCCAGAAATCAAAGCTGTGCTGTACGCCATTTGACGTCAGCGTGGCGCCCGATAAGCCATCAACCGCATGCAGGTCACCAGCGCGCGCGCCGCCTTTGACCACTCTCAGCGCCGGCATGCCGTTGTCATCCAGCACCTGCTTGCCGACAAACTGCTGGCGCCAGTTCGGGTTCTCCACTTCGCCGCCCAGTCCCGGGGTCTCCCCCTGGTCATAGTAGGTAATGCCTTTCACCGTGCGGCCATCGACGTCCAGCGCCACGAAGGCGTACATCATCGACCACAGGCCATTGCCATAAATGGGCAACACCACCTGCTCAATCTTCTGCTGCGCGTCGCGCACCAGGTAGATTTCCGCCAGATTGCTGCGGCGTTTAATCCCCGCCGGATCCTGGCTGGCATCCAGCGCCATACTCTGCTGCGGATCCTTCAGCGCCTGGGCCTGATTGAATTTTGCCGGGTCTTTCTCCAGCAGCTCGCCGGTCGCCAGATTCACCAGTCGCGGCGAAATGCGCGCCGCGAAGGTGTCGGCGACCGCATCAGCATCCATGCCGGGCTGCATCAGGCCGGACACCGCCAGGATATTACGCTGCTTATCCAACGCCCGCTGCGCCTGCTGGCGGGATTTCAGCCCCACGGCCGAGCCCGCTACCACGATGGAGCAGACCAGACAAAGCACCAGCACCACCAGCAGCGTTTTGCCGATGCTATCGTTACTTTTCTTCTCAGCCACGCGACTTCCTCCGCTTAATATTGGCCTGCACCACCAGGTAATCGAACAGCGGTGCGAAGAGGTTGGCGAAGAGGATCGCCAGCATCATCCCTTCCGGATAAGCCGGGTTCACCACGCGGATCAGCACGCACATCACGCCGATCAGCACGCCGTAACTCCATTTTCCTTTATCGGTAAACGAGGCGGATACCGGGTCCGTCGCCATAAACATCATGCCGAAGGCGAAGCCGCCGAGTACCAGATGCCAGTACCATGGCATAGCGAACATCGGGTTGGTGTCGGAGCCGATAACGTTAAACAGGGTAGCGGTGGCAACCATGCCGATCATCACCCCGGCGACGATGCGCCAGGACGCGACGCGGCCAAAGAGGATGATCGCGCCGCCGATCAGGATCATTAGCGTGGAGACTTCGCCAATCGAGCCCGGAATATTGCCGAGGAAGGCGTCCATCCAGCTCACCGGGATGCCGGTAGCGACGTTAACCAGCGCTTCACCGCCGCCGCTGGCCCACTGGGAGAGCGGCGTAGCGCCGGAAAAACCGTCTGCCGCCGTCCACACCAGGTCGCCGGAGATTTGCGCCGGATAGGCGAAGAACAGGAACGCGCGCCCCGCCAGCGCCGGGTTGAGGAAGTTGCGCCCGGTACCGCCGAAAATCTCTTTAGCGATCACCACCCCGAAGGAGATCCCCAGCGCCGCCTGCCACAGCGGCAGCGTGGGCGGGACGATCAGCGCGAACAGAATCGAGGTGACAAAGAAGCCTTCGTTGATTTCATGCTTGCGCACGATAGCGAACAGCACTTCCCAGAAGCCGCCGACGATAAAGACGGTGATATAGATCGGCAGGAAAAAGACCGCCCCCAGGGTCATCATGCTCAGCCAGCCGGCGTCGGCGCTGAAGCTCACCCCTAACCACTGGGCGACGCTATAGTGCCAGTTGTTGGCGATCGCCTGCTGCAGTTGTTCGGCGCCGTAAAGCTTATGCAGCGCCGGTATGGTCTGCAGCCCGACGTTATACATCCCCCAGAACATCGCCGGAAAGACGGCAAACCACACGAGGATCATCAACCGCTTGAGGTCGATGGCGTCGCGCACGTGCGCTGCGCCGCGGGTGACCTGGCCTGGTGTGTAGAAGATGGTCGCCGCCGCTTCATACAGCGGGTAATATTTTTCCAGCTTGCCGCCGTGCGTGAAATGCGGCTCAATTTTTTCAATCAGATGCTTTAAGCCCATCTCTTATCCTTCCTGCTCAATCCGGGTTAATACGCTGCGCAGCGCAGGGCCATATTCATACTTACCGGGGCAGACGTAGGTGCACAGCGCCAGATCTTCTTCATCCAGCTCCAGACAGCCCAGCGCCTGAGCGCTGTCGGTATCCCCGGCCAGCAGATCGCGCAGCAGTATGGTCGGCAGGATATCCAGCGGCATCACCCGCTCGTAGTTGCCGATCGGCACCATCGCCCGCTCGCCGCCGTGGGTATCGGTAGAAAAATGAAAGCGCTTGCGCCTGAAGAAATGGCCCAGCGTGGTGCGGGTTATCGAGAACTTCTCTTTGCCCGGCATCACCCAGCCGAAGAGCTCTTTTTCCCGCCCTTCTTTAACCACGCTCACCTGCAGATGGAAGCGCCCGAGGAAGGCGTGAGGGCCATGGGCGCGGGTGCCGCTGAGCACCGAGCCGGAAATGACCCGGTTCTCCCCCTCCTGCAACTCGCCTGCCAGCAGATCGTCCAGGCTGGCGCCCAGCGTCGTCTTGACCAGTCGCGGCGATATCACCTGCGGGCCGCCGAGCGCGATCACCCGTTCGCAGTAGAGCTCCCCGTCGAGAAAAAGCTTACCAATGGCGATCGCGTCCTGATAATTGAGGTGCCAGACCTGCTTATTCAGGCTCACCGGCTCGAGGAAATGAATATGCGTTCCCGGCAGCCCCGCCGGGTGCGGCCCGCTAAACTGGTTAAAACTGACCTGGCCGACAGGATGACCGCCGAGCTTGCCGCCGCTGGGCTGGCAGACGTGGACTTTCCCGTCGGTCAAACGCGTAAGCACGGTAAGGCCAGCGTCGAAAGCGGCCCGTTCGGCCAGAATAATCGGCTGCGGCTCCGCCGCCAGCGGATTGGTATCCATGGCGTTGACAAAGATGGCGGCCGGCACGCTGCCCGGGAGCGGCGTTTTACTGAATGGCCGTGTGCGCAGCGCGGTCCACTGGCCCGACGCCAGCAGCTGCTGCTGCACGGTGTCGCGCGGCAGTTCAGCCAGCGCGTCCGCGGCGTAACGCGTAAACGCCACCGCGTCATTGCCCTCGATATCAATCACCACCGACTGCAACACGCGCCGTTCACCGCGGTGGATCGCGCTGACGACCCCGCTCGCCGGGGCGGTAAAGCAGACGCCGGGGTTCTTTTTATCTTCGAACAGGATCTGACCTTTTTTGACCCGATCGCCTTCTTTGACCGCCATGGCGGGACGCATGCCGACGTACTCTTCGCCGAGTAGCGCGACGCGCTTCACCGCTGGCGCGGGAGAAATCTGCTGTAATGGCATGCCAGCTATGGGCAAATCCAGCCCTTTTGTGATTTTAATCATATCGTTAGCAGGTATCCGTAACCTCAACCCCGACGCAGGCCGGGGCCAGCTTATTGACAGGATGGCAGAGAAGAAAGGGCGAAACGGCGCCAGATGCGCTCAGGACGGAAGAGAAGCATCCTTTCTTACTCTGGTGATGAACCGGCGCAAGTGTAACATTTCGTGAGCGTCGGCTGTAGCGCGAGAGGCAATAAGTGCTTCTAAAATGCGAGCTATTGCGCAAAGTTCTCACTGTGTTTTCGTCGCTGGCAGGGTATAAAGTGAGGCGGAATTGTAAACGCCGCCACGTCGCCCTTGCGAAAAAATGCCGTGATGCTAATGTGAGCGCTCTAAATCCAGAAAACTCTGATTTCGGGTCTCTCTTGCCGTCCTGGCAATGTGGCTATTTTGTTTTATCAAGGAACAAGCAGTATGCGCAAAATCGCATTATTTATTGCGATGCTTCTGCTGCCGTGCATGTCATTTGCCGGGCTGCTCAGCAGCAACAGCCCGACGACGCCGGTTAGCAAAGAATATAAGCAGCAATTAATGGGTTCACCGGTTTACATTGAGATCTTTAAAGAAGAGCGCATGCTCGACCTTTACGTCAAAATGGGTGAGACCTACCAGCTCCTCGACAGCTATCGGATCTGCAACTACTCCGGTGGCCTGGGCCCGAAACAGCGCCAGGGCGATTTCAAGAGCCCGGAAGGGTTCTATAACGTCACCCGCAGCCAGCTCAAACCCGACAGCCGCTTCTATAAAGCGATCAATATCGGCTTCCCGAACGCCTACGATCGCGCCCATGGTTATGAAGGGAAATACCTGATGATCCACGGCGACTGCGTCTCTGTCGGCTGCTACGCCATGACCGACAGCGGGATCGATGAGATCTTCCAGTTCGTGACCGGCGCCTTAGTCTTCGGTCAGCCAAGCGTGCAGGTGAGTATCTATCCGTTCCGCATGACCAACGCCAATATGGAACGCCACAAATACTCCTACTATGCGGATTTCTGGAAACAGCTGAAGCCTGGCTATGATTATTTCCAGCAAACCCACAAACCGCCGGTCGTATCAGTGACCGACGGCCGCTATGTGGTGAGCAAGCCGCTCAGCCACGAGGTTGTCCAGCCGCAGCTGGCCTCAAACTATACGCTCCCCGAGACAAAATAACGCCCACTCGCCTGGCATGATCTTATGCCAGGTCTCATTGGCCGTCAGCGGCTGCGTGGCGATAACCGTGACCACATCGTTGGGTGTGGTCTCGCGTTGAAAGTCGATCTCCACATCCTGGTCCAGCAGTTTTGCCACGCCGAACGGCGCCCGCCGGGTGATCCAGTGCAGGTTGGTCGAGCAGAACGCCATCACATAGCGTCCGTCCGACAGCAGCATGTTGAACACCCCTTTCTCACGCAGTTCCCCCGCCAGGGTGGCGATATACTTAAATACTCCCGGCATATTGCCCGGCGTACGCGGGTAGCGCTCGGTTAAGCGGTGCAGCAGCCAGCAGAAGGCCTTTTCACTGTCGGTTTCACCGACCGGGTGGAAATTGCCGGTTTTCAGCGACTTATAGCCTTTGAGCTGCCCGTTGTGCGCGTAGGTCCAGTTACGCCCCCACAGTTCGCGGGTGAACGGATGCGTATTCTCCAGGGCCACCATCCCGCGATTGGCCTGGCGGATATGCGCGACGACGGAACAGGACTTAATGGGGTAATCCTGGACCAGTTTCGCGATCGGCGACTGAAAGCTCGGCTGCGGATCTTTGAATGTGCGACAGCCTTTGCCTTCATAGAAGGTGATGCCCCAGCCGTCTTTATGCGGCCCCGTCCCGCCTCCGCGCTGTACCAGCCCGGTAAAGCTAAAACAGATATCTGTTGGCACATTGGCGCTCATCCCGAGCAGTTCGCACATAGATCACCTCACCATCACAAATCACGACGGCGCCGAAGCGAGGCCGCCGTCAACAGTACACACTCACCTGCCTGTTAGCCTTTCGCCATCTCTTTTTCGATCAGCATAATCAGGATATGGATCACTTTGATGTGGATCTCCTGAATGCGGTCGGCGTAGCCAAAGTGCGGCACGCGAATTTCTACATCGGCGCTACCGGCCATTTTACCGCCGTCCTTACCGGTCAGGGTGATCACTTTCATCCCCTGGGCCCGCGCGGCCTCAATGGCCTTGATTACGTTGCCGGAGTTGCCGGAGGTGGAGATGCCGAGCAGCACATCGCCCGCGCGGCCGACGGATTCAACGTAGCGGGAGAAGACATACTCATAGCCAAAATCATTGCTCACGCAGGAGAGATGGCTGACGTCGGAGATCGCAATGGCCGGATATCCCGGGCGGTTTTCGCGATAACGTCCGGTCAGTTCTTCCGCAAAATGCATCGCATCGCAATGGGAACCGCCGTTGCCGCAGGACAGCACTTTACCACCCGCCTTAAAGCTATCCGCCAGCAGGACAGCGGCACGCTGGATAGCATGGATATTGGCTTCGTCCTGCAGAAAGTTAGCCAGCGTTTCCGCGGCTTCGTTCAGTTCGTTACGAATAAGATCCTGGTACATGAGGATAATCCTTCAGTATGAGTGGAATAACCCTGGCAGTGTACCGGATAGCCGCCGAAGCGAGAAGCAGCAGGCTGCGTTATCCCCCGCCCTTTTGATTTTATGTGCCGCTTTTGCGTACAACAATGTGAGCAAGGTTGTAATTATTTTGTAAACACATTGCTAAATAAAAAGGCATGCACTACAACCAATACATCACAAGTGGTCAGACCTCCTACAAGCACAGGGAGCATTTCTCTATGATGATTTTGAGTATTGTTGCAACCGTTGTTTTACTCGGTGCGCTCTTCTATCACCGGGTCAGCCTGCTGCTCAGCAGCGTGATCTTGCTCGCCTGGACCGCAGCGCTCGGCGCGGCCGGTCTGTGGAATATCTGGCTGCTGCTGCCGCTGGCGATCATTCTGTTGCCGTTTAACTTTGCGCCTATGCGTAAATCCATGATTTCCGCACCGGCGTTTCGCGCCTTCCGCAAGGTCATGCCGCCGATGTCGCGTACTGAAAAGGAAGCCATCGACGCCGGGACCACCTGGTGGGAGGGGGATCTGTTTCGCGGTAATCCTGACTGGCATAAGCTGCATAACTATCCGCAGCCGCGTCTGACCGCCGAAGAGCAAGCCTTCCTCGACGGCCCGGTGGAAGAAGCCTGCCGGATGGCTAACGACTTCGCCATCACCCACGAAATGGCCGATCTGCCGCCGGAGCTGTGGGCGTATCTGAAAGAACACCGCTTCTTCGCGATGATCATCAAGAAAGAGTATGGCGGGCTTGAATTCTCCGCTTATGCCCAGTCGCGGGTGCTGCAGAAGCTCTCTGGCGTCTCCGGCATTCTGGCGATCACCGTCGGCGTCCCGAACTCACTGGGGCCGGGCGAGCTGCTGCAGCATTACGGTACTGAAGAGCAGAAAAACCATTACCTGCCGCGTCTGGCGCGCGGGCTGGAGATCCCCTGCTTCGCACTCACCAGCCCGGAAGCGGGCTCCGACGCCGGCGCCATCCCGGATACCGGCGTGGTCTGCATGGGCGACTGGCAGGGCCAGCAGGTGCTGGGTATGCGCCTGACATGGAACAAACGCTACATTACGCTGGCGCCTATCGCCACCGTGCTGGGACTGGCCTTTAAACTTTCTGACCCGGATCGTCTGCTGGGCGGGGAAGAAGAGCTGGGCATCACCTGCGCGCTGATCCCGACCTCCACCCCGGGCGTGGAAATTGGCCGTCGCCACTTCCCGCTTAACGTCCCGTTCCAGAACGGCCCAACCCGCGGCAAAGATATCTTCGTGCCGATCGATTACATCATCGGCGGGCCGGGGATGGCCGGTCAGGGCTGGCGCATGCTGGTTGAATGTCTGTCGGTGGGCCGCGGTATTACGCTGCCGTCCAACTCCACCGGCGGCCTGAAATCGGTGGCTATGGCGACCGGGGCTTACGCCCATATTCGCCGCCAGTTCAAAATCTCGATCGGTAAAATGGAAGGCATTGAAGAGGCGCTGGCGCGCATTGCCGGTAATGCTTATGTGATGGATGCTGCGGCCTCGCTGATTACCTACGGCATTATGCTCGGCGAGAAACCGGCGGTGCTCTCCGCGATCGTGAAATATCACTGCACCCACCGCGGCCAGCGCGCCATTATCGACGCAATGGATATTACCGGCGGGAAAGGCATTATGCTGGGCGAAGGCAACTTCCTCGCCCGGGCATATCAGGGCGCGCCTATCGCCATCACCGTGGAAGGTGCGAATATTCTGACCCGTAGCATGATGATCTTCGGTCAGGGTGCGATTCGCTGCCATCCGTACGTGCTGGAGGAGATGGCTGCCGCGCAGAACAACGACCTGAACGCCTATGACAAGCTGCTGTTCAAACATATCGGCCATGTCGGCAGTAACAAAGTACGGAGTTTCTGGTTGGGCCTGACCGGCGGACGCACCAGCAGCGCGCCGACCCGCGACGTCACCCGCCGCTACTATCAGCAAATGAACCGTCTGAGCGCTAACCTGGCGCTGCTGTCAGACGTCTCGATGGCGGTGCTGGGGGGCAGTCTCAAGCGTCGCGAACGTATCTCCGCGCGTCTGGGGGATGTGTTAAGCCAGCTGTACCTGGCCTCGGCGGTGCTGAAACGCTATGACGATGAAGGACGCAATGAAGCCGATCTGCCGCTGGTTCACTGGGGGGTGCAGGATGCGCTGCATCAGGCCGAGCAGGCCATCGACGATCTGCTGAAAAACTTCCCCAATCGTCTGGTGGCTGGCGCAATGCGCCTGGTCATCTTCCCGACCGGTCGTCATCACCATGCGCCGTCGGATAAGCTGGACCATAAAGTCGCTAAAATTCTGCAGGTGCCCAGCGCCACCCGCTCCCGCATCGGTCGCGGTCAGTACCTGACGCCGAGCGAGCATAACCCGGTCGGCCTGCTGGAAGAGGCGCTGCTGGAAGTGATGGCGGCCGATCCTATCCACCAGCGTATCTGCAAAGAGTTGGGTAAAAATCTGCCGTTCACCCGTCTCGACGAACTGGCCGCCCATGCCCTGGCGAAAGGCTTAATCAGTCAGGATGAAGCCGCCATTTTGACCCGAGCAGAGCACAGTCGCTTGCGCAGTATTAACGTTGACGACTTTGCGCCAGAGGAGCTGGCAACCCAGCCGGTAAAGCTGCCGGAAAAAGTTCGCAACGTTGAAGCCGCATAATAAAACAACAACCACATCACACGCCGGGCGGGGAATTTTCCCCGCCTTTTTTTCGTCTCTCCTTCCCCCGCCGTTCCTGTTAGTAGCATTTTTTTAACAAAATATTCCGCGGACCGCCGCGAGGCTGATAAGGTGTTACAGTTAACCTAACCCCCTCATGAGAATGGAGTTGACCATTGTGCCTGGCCTGAAAATTACGCTGTTGCAACAACCGCTGGTCTGGATGGACGGCCCTGCTAACCTGCGCCATTTTGATCGCCAACTGGAAGGGATTGTCGGGCGCGATATCATTGTTTTACCTGAGATGTTTACCACCGGCTTTGCGATGGAAGCGGCAAAACAATCTTTACCCGAGGCCGAGGTGGTAGCGTGGATGCATGCCCGGGCGGCGCAAACCCAGGCGCTGATCGCCGGCAGCGCGGCGCTGCAAACTGAGCGCGGGGCCGTTAACCGCTTCCTGCTGGTCGAACCTGACGGCACGGTCCATCATTATGATAAACGTCACCTGTTTCGTATGGCGGATGAACACCATCACTATGAGGCCGGAGACAAGCGCGTGGTCTTTGAATGGCGCGGATGGCGGATCCTGCCGCTGGTCTGTTACGACCTGCGCTTTCCGGTATGGTCGCGTAACCTTAACGACTATGATTTGGCGCTGTATGTGGCGAACTGGCCGGCGCCGCGCTCGCTGCACTGGCAGTCGCTGCTGGTCGCCCGCGCGATTGAGAACCAGGCCTACGTCGCCGGCTGTAACCGGGTCGGCACCGACGGCAACGGTCATCATTACCGCGGTGATAGCCGGATTATCAGTCCCCAGGGGGAGATTGTCGCCACCGCCGATCCGCATCAGGCCACTCGTCTTGACGCCGAACTGTCGCTGAGCGCCCTCCAGGAATATCGTGAAAAATTCCCCGCCTGGCGCGATGCCGATCCTTTTACTCTGGATTAATCCCCCTCCGCTTTCTTCCCGCTTCTGCGGGAAAAGAAAGCGGAATTTCCTCTTGCCGCACCCAGCAGAATATTTACAAGGCGCCCTTCATTTCTGTTCTACACTCATTAACAGGCCCACAACCAAACGGGCGGAGATCATTTTCAATTCACTTCTGCGTTGTAAACGCATGACTTTTCTGTTGCCAGCTTGTTTTGTTGAACCCGGCTGAGCGTTGGCGTATGCATATTTTATGAGCGTAATGGAAAATGGATAATAATAATCTTCAGTTAATAGAAAAACGGCTGGTCACCCGCTTTCTCGATATGTTTATTCGGTTCAGTCTTATTCTGGCGCTGGCCTCATTCTGTTTTACCGTCTTTTCTCCCTTCGTCAATATGATGCTCTGGGCGTTGATTCTGGCCGTGGCGCTCTATCCTTTACATCAATATTTTGCCGGGCTTTTCGCCGGTAAACAGGGGCTGGCGTCGGTGGTGCTGGTGCTGTTAGGTATTTTACTGATTATTATCCCCACGGTGCTGATGATCACCTCGCTGGCGGAAAGCGCCAGCGAGGTGATCGACCGGATGGGCAGCCAGAGCTTTACCATTCCCCCACCCTCTTCGCGAATTGCCTCTTTACCGATCGTTGGCGAACGGCTTAGCGCTCTGTGGATGCGGGCGTCCGTGGATCTGCCAGGATTGCTCAGCAATTACCGTTCGCAAATTGGCGATATTGCCAAACAGTTGCTCAGCATATTAGCCAGCATGGGCGGCGGGCTGATTGGCTTTATTATTTCGTTTATCGTCTCGGGTATTATGATGGCCTGGGGCGCGGCGGGCGCCATCAGCGCGCAGCGTATTGCCATCCGTATTACCGATGAGAATAAAGGCGTGACCCTCACCCGCCTGTGCACCAGCACCATCCGCGCGGTCGCCCAGGGCGTCATCGGGGTGGCACTGATCCAGGCGCTGCTGGTCGGGGTGATCATGCTGATGGCCAGCATCCCCGCCGTCGGGATCTTCTTTATACTTGCCTTGATCCTCGGCATTGCACAGGTGCCGGTGATCCTGGTGACGGCCCCGGCCATCGCGCTGATGTGGAGTCTCGGCACCCACAGTACCGGAATGGATATCTTCTACACTGTCCTGCTGATCGTCGCCGGTATGGCCGATAACGTCCTCAAACCACTGCTGCTGGGGCGCGGAGTCGATGCGCCAATGCCGGTGGTGCTGCTGGGCGCCCTTGGCGGAATGGCCTCTAACGGCATTCTCGGTATGTTCCTCGGCGCCACCCTGCTGGCCATCGGTTACCGGATCTTCATGACATGGGTAAATGAAGGGCAACCCGCCCTGCCGCAGGATAAAAAACCGCAGGGGAGCGTTACGCTCCCTTAACTTATTGCATAGTCATGCTGCCGCACGCCAGCCCCGCGGCAGCCTATCCCGCTGAGCTTTATCATCAACGAACCCCAGTGCGTGTTCCGGCAGATTTTGCAAGCACCCTGCGCCAGCGCGGCATTACCATGGAGAACACCATCGAACTGTGGAGTCTGCGCCCACCACGCCGGGAAGGCAATCAGTCCGGCGATGCGGGTATTCATGCAGTGTATGCAGGAGGAACAAGAGGCGCGCTGAAATTCGGCGACGAAAACGACGAAAGCCTGAATCATTGCTGATTCAGGCTTTCTGAATAGTGGCGGAACGGACGGGACTCGAACCCGCGACCCCCTGCGTGACAGGCAGGTATTCTAACCGACTGAACTACCGCTCCGCGTTGTTGTTCCGTTGGGAACGAGGCGAATATTACGGATTCCCCTCTACCCCGTCAACGCTTTTTCTACCGTTTTGAATCGTTTGCTGCAAAAATCGCCCAACCGCCTACTTTTAATCCATTTTAGTGGTTATCAGGCACGCCACAGGCAGCTTCCGCCTTTCTTTTGCACCAGATCGAGGCGGGATTCATGGTTCACCAGCTCCTCATCAGAAGCATAAACCACCCGTAACTGACTGGCGGCGCGAACGACGCGCTGAATCCCCATCTCGCCTGCCTGCTGCTGGCTTTCGCCTTCCATAGAGAACGCCATCGACGTCTGGCCGCCGGTCATCATCAAATAGACATCGGCAAGGATCTGGGCATCGAGCAGTGCCCCGTGCAGCGTACGCTTGCTGTTGTCTATTTCGTAGCGCGAACATAGCGCATCCAGACTGTTGCGCTTGCCGGGAAACATTTTCCGCGCCAGCGCCAGACTGTCGGTGATTTTACAGAAGGTCTCGGTTTTCCCGATCCCGCGGTTCAGCTTACCGAACTCATAATCCATAAAACCGATATCGAACGAGGCGTTATGGATCACCAGCTCCGCGCCGCGGATGTAATCCATAAATTCATCGGCCACGTCGGCAAAGGTGGGTTTATCCAGCAGGAATTCGTCGGCGATCCCGTGCACGCCGAACGCCTCCGGATCCACCAGCCGATCGGGCTTGAGATAGACGTGGAAATTGTTACCGGTCAGGCGGCGGTTAATCACCTCCACGGCGCCGATCTCAATGATCTTATGTCCTTCGTAGTGCGCCCCGATCTGGTTCATACCGGTGGTTTCGGTATCGAGAACAATCTGGCGCGTAATTGCAGTGCTCATCGCGGTCATTTATGTCAGACTTATCGTTTACAAATCGATTTCAATTACAGGAAGTCTACCAGAGATGCTCAAACAGGTAGAAATTTTCACCGACGGCTCTTGCCTGGGAAATCCAGGACCCGGCGGTTACGGCGCCATTATGCGCTACCGCCAGCACGAAAAAACCTTTAGCGCCGGCTACCGTCTGACCACCAATAACCGCATGGAACTGATGGCGGCGATCGTCGCCCTCGAAGCGTTAAAAGAGCATTGCGAGGTGGTGCTCAGCACCGACAGCCAGTATGTCCGCCAGGGGATCACCCAGTGGATCCACAACTGGAAAAAGCGCGGCTGGAAAACGGCAGAGAAAAAACCGGTAAAGAATGTCGACCTCTGGCAGAGGCTGGACGCCGCGCTTGGCCAGCATAAGATCAAATGGGAGTGGGTGAAGGGCCACGCCGGCCATCCAGAAAACGAACGCTGCGACGAGCTGGCCCGCGCAGCGGCCTCCCATCCCACTCAGGACGACATCGGCTACCAGCCGGAGAGCTAATTCTGCCCCTTGCGCCACTGCCGGGTGGCGCCGACTGCCGGCCGTAGCTGGGTTTTCGCTTTCCCTGACTTCATCGGATTAAGGGTGAGCGGAATAGTCCGTTTGCGGGCGACAATCAATTGCAAACAGCCCAGCGCTGGCAGATGGGTGCTCAGCAGTTTGCCGCCATGCCGCGACCAGGGTAAAACCTGATAACGCCCATAATGCAGCACTTCAAAGTTGAGCAGCGACAGCCAGTCCAGCTGGCGCATCAACGTAAACATACGGCTGTTGTACGGCGTGCCTTTGCGCAGCACCGGCACCAGCTTACGCAACCCCATCAGGCTCACCGGATTAAACCCGGTCAGGATCATCCAGCCATCATCGATCAGGACGCGATCGGCCTCCCGCAGCAGGCGATGCGGATCGCTACACCACGGCAGGGTATGCGCCAGCAGGCAGGCGTCGACGGACTTTTCGGCAAAGGGCAAATGCAGCGGGTCGGCCCGGACCTGCATTGGGTTTCCCGCCAGCGAGACATTCACCTGGTGCGAGATGGCGCAAGCTTCGGTATTGATTTCCGCGCTCAGATTGCCAATCTTAAGCAGATGAAAGCCATATAATTTAGCCAGCCACGGCTTCATCTGCTGCTCCAGCGTTTCGCGATAGTATTCGCCCCACGGCATACTGGACCAATGCTCAGGCGCTGTCACTGTATGAGGTATCCTTGCCGGCTTCATTGCCACCTTCCGCTACGCTTTAGAGGTAATTTATGAATCTTATCAGTATTCCCGCGTTTCAGGACAACTACATCTGGGTTCTCACTGAGAATCACGGCCGCTGCATCATCGTTGACCCGGGCGAGGCCGCGCCGGTTCTGGCGGCAATCGAGGAAAACCAGTGGCAGCCCGAGGCCATTTTACTGACCCATCACCATCAGGATCACGTCGGCGGCGTAAAACAATTACGTGAAAAATTCCCCTCTCTGGTGGTTTACGGGCCGGCAGAAACCCAGGATAAGGGGGTTACTCAGGTAGTAGACGATGGCGATCGGCTGTCAATTCTCGGGGTCGATTTTTCCATTTTCTCCACGCCAGGTCACACATTAGGACATATCTGTTACTACAGCGAACCTTATCTGTTTTGCGGCGACACGATGTTCTCCGGCGGCTGCGGAAGGCTGTTCGAAGGCACTGCAGAGCAGATGTATCAATCATTTATGAAGATTAACGCCCTTCCTGAAGAAACCCTTATATGTTGCGCACATGAATATACGTTAGCGAATATGAAGTTTGCGTTGAGTATCCTGCCTGACGATAGGGACATAAACGATTACTATCATAAAGTTAATGAGTTACGTGCAAAAAAACAAAAGACACTACCCGTAATTCTGAAAAACGAGCGGCTTATAAATTTATTTTTACGGGTAAATGATGTTGATTTAATTGACAAAATTAACAAAGAAACAAAATTGCAACAGTCTGTGGCGCGATTTGCGTGGTTAAGGTCAAAGAAAGACGAATTCTGATATTTAATTCTTGTCATCGGCTAACTTCGCCGTTATCCTTGGTCGTCTTTTAAGCAACTATTGACACACACATGAAGGCACGAGCGATATTATTCGCCTCTGTCCTGCTGGTGGGGTGCCAGGCGTCTAAGCACGATGGCACCGTCGAACAGCGAGCACAGAGCCTTTCTGCGGCTGGTCAAGGGGAAGCAGGCAAGTTCACAAGTCAAGCGCGCTGGTTAGATGATGGAACCTTCTACGCGCAAGACCAGGATCTGTGGACTTCCATAGGCGACGAGCTAAAGATGGGAATACCGGATAACCCCCGGATTCGCGAGCAAAAACAGAAGTACTTAAGAAATAAGAGCTATCTCCACGATGTAACTTTACGGGCAGAGCCGTATATGTACTGGATAGCCGGGCAGGTTAAGAAACGTAACATGCCAATGGAACTGGTATTACTACCCATAGTGGAGAGCGCTTTTGACCCACACGCGACGTCTGGCGCCAATGCCGCAGGCATCTGGCAGATCATTCCGAGCACAGGGCGCAATTATGGTTTAAAACAGACCCGCAGTTACGATGCGCGTCGTGACGTTGTCGCATCGACTACCGCGGCGCTGGACATGATGCAACGTCTGAACAAAATGTTCGACGGCGACTGGTTGTTAACGGTTGCGGCATATAACAGCGGCGAAGGTCGGGTCATGAAGGCAGTGAAAGCGAACCGTTCGCGTGGCAAACCCACCGATTTCTGGTCGCTATCTCTGCCGCATGAAACGAAAGTCTACGTACCGAAAATGCTGGCATTGAGCGACATCCTCAAAAACAGCAAACGTTACGGCGTGAAGTTGCCTACGGCTGATGAAAGCCGTGCGCTGGCGCGCGTTCGCCTCGACAGTCCGGTTGATATTTCTCAGCTCGCGGATATGGCCGGTATGCCGGTCAGCAAGCTGAAGACCTTCAACGCCGGCGTAAAGGGGTCAACGCTGGGCGCTAGCGGGCCAAAGTACGTCATGGTGCCGCAGAAACACGCAGCCCAGCTGCGTGAATCGCTGGCCTCTGGCGACATTGCCGCCGTACAGCCGACGCAGCTCGCGGATAATACGCCGCTGACCAGCCGAAGCTATAAGGTGCGTTCCGGCGATACCATTTCCGGGATTGCTTCCCGTCTCGGCGTCACGACCCGCGATCTGCAGCAGTGGAATAACCTGCGCGGCTCTGGATTGAAGGTTGGACAGAACCTGGTTATCGGCGCCGGCAGCAGCGCGCAGCGTCTGGCGAATAACAGCGATAGCATCACCTATCGCGTTCGCAAAGGTGATTCGCTGTCGAGCATCGCCAAACGTCATGGCGTTAATATTCGCGACGTCATGCGCTGGAACAGCGATACCGACAATCTGCGGCCTGGCGATCAGCTAACGCTGTTTGTGAAAAACAGCGATCGACCAGAGTCCTGATACGTCAGGTTAGATAAAAAGGCACCGACTTCCCCCGGTGCCTTTTTTGTTGTCCGTATTAAACCGCTTTATGCGCTTCAAACATGATGGTATCGCTGGTAAAGGAACCATCCTGCTGTAACTCAAAGTAGGCTTTCACCTCCGCCGAGGCGCTCTGCTGGTATAAACGAATCGCCTCCACCAGCGGCTCAGGGGTACGCATCCGCGCCACCCACGAACTGAACTCCAGCGGCAGGCGATCGGTCAACAGTTGATTAATCACCAGCCCCGCCTCCGTCGCCAGCGTCAGCCACTCGCCGCTGGAATAATTACGCACGTGCGAGGTATCGCGCAAGGCTTCCACCGTCTGCAGCCAGACATCACGCACCACATGGCCCGGCGACATCACGTCCATCACGATCATCACCCCACCCGGCTTGAGGACACGTTTCACCTCGCGCAGCGCCTGGCCAACGTCATGCCAGTGATGAGCAGAATAGCGGCTGATAACGATATCAAAGCTGGCATCAGCGAACGGCAGCGTTTCGGCATACCCCTGCTGGGTCACGATATTGCTAAAACCTTTCTCCTTTGCCGCGGCGGCAACGACCTCCAGCATCTGGCTCGATAAATCATAGGCGGTCACCTCGGCAACCTGTCCCGCCGCGGTAAAGCTGGCGTGCCCTGCCCCACAGCCCATATCCAGCACTTTCGCCTGAGGAAAATCAGCCAGTCGTTCCGCCAGCCGCTGCAGATCGCGACCAGAGGCGTGCACGGCGCTGGTCAGATAGGCGCTGGCCTGGGAGCCGAACTGCTTTTCGACGTTGTCATGGTGAGAGCGTGTTGTCATGTTGTCTTGTCCTTACGGTTTTTTGAGTAATAAAAGGCAGCACCATGCATGCGCAGGCCTGCCCCATGGCAGGCCTGACCAACCTTAAATTAATCAGGCTTGCCGGGACTGAATTCGACTAGTAGCGGGTTGTGGTCGGAGGCGCGGGTTACCAGCACGGAAGCATCGTGCACGCTTAACCCACGGTAGAACACAAAATCGAGCGGGCGACCAAACGCGCGGCGGCGCTGATCGTCCGGGAAACGAACTTCACGCAGCGACATCTCGCGTGCAAAGCGGTACAGGGCGTTCATCCGCGGGCGGCTCCAGGCATTGAAGTCGCCGGCCATGATCACCGGCCCGCTGTGATGGGCGATCTGATCGCCAATCGGCAGCAGCTGTTTACTATAGACGTCGACGCCAAGGCTGAAGTTAACGGCATGGATATTGACCACCATTAACAGCCGCGCATCGGGCAGCGGATAGACAGTCACTAATGCTGATTTAGGCAGACGCAAAATAGGTTCACGTTCGCGCAATGGGCAGCAATAGATAGGATGGGCGGAAGCCAGCGTCATCACGCCGGAAGGATGCTGCGGCAGCACCAGCGCAGGCACCTGATCGGCGGCCAGATAGTTGGTGGTCGCGAACCTGACCAGCTCCGGCGTCGTCTGCGCCTCCTGCAACAGGACTAAGTGCGCGTCTTTGCCAAAATTCTTAAGGACCGACTGCCACTCTGCGCGCTGCTGTTTGAAGATATTCCACACCAGCACGCGAATTTTCTCATCGCTGCTTAACGGCGTGCCGGCGGGATAAACCGGACTCACGCCCGCAAACGCCCCCGGAGGCAATATTCTCTCCGCAGGTTGTCCGGCGACATAGCGCATGGCGTAGGTGTTCTTTCGCAATTTGGGCATTAATCCTCGATAACAGAAACCAGCCCGACGACGACTGGTTATTCTGTTATAGGGATTTTCCCATACACTTTCAATGCAAATTGCGAGAAACCCTTAGCCTTCGGGAGAAAGCGCTGCCGAACGGCGTGGCAATTTATCTAAACGTCCGCTCAGGACCACCAACAGCAAAGCGACCAGCACAATCACCGCGCCAATCCACGGCGTCTGCGCCAGACCGTACCGCTCGACCGTCTGTCCACCGACGATCGACCCCAGCGCGATGCCGACGTTGAAGGCGGCAATATTCAGGCCGGATGCGATGTCGACAGCCCCGGGGGTGTACTGCTCTGCTTTTTGCACCACGTACACCTGCAGGCCCGGCACGTTGCCGAAGGCGAAAACGCCCATCACCAGCACCGTTGCCAGCGCGGCATAGTGAATGCTGGCGGTCAGCTGGAACACCAGCAGCAGCACAACCAGCGCGGCGAAGATAAACTTCAGCGCGGAGACGGCGCCATGCCTATCGGCCAGTTTGCCGCCCCATACGTTGCCAATAGCCACCGAGACGCCATAGCCCAGCAGGATCCAGCTCACGGCTGACGGGCTGAAGCCGGCCAGCTCCTGCATCATCGGCGCAAGGAAGGTAAAGGTGGTAAACACGCCGCCATAGCCCAGCGCGGTAATGGCATAGATCATCAGCAGGCGCGGATGGGTTAAGACTTTCAGCTGATCGCGCAGGCTGGCGCTGGCGCGGCCCGGGATATTATTCGGCACCAGAATCAGACTGCTGATAAGCGCAATCACCCCCAGAATCGATACCGCGAGGAACGTTTCCCGCCAGCCAAAATGCTGACCGATGAAAGTCCCGAATGGCACCCCGGTCACCAGCGCGACCGTCAGGCCGCCGAACATAATGGCGATAGCCGAGGCTGCTTTCTCTTTTGCCACCAGGCTGGTGGCGATTGTCGAGCCAATAGAGAAGAACACGCCGTGTGCCAGACCGGTCAGCAGGCGCGCCAGGATCAGCGTTTCATAGCCCGGGGCCTGCCAGGCCAGCACATTACCCGCCGTAAACAGGACCATCAACGCCAGCAGCAGCTGTTTACGCGGCATACGCCCCGTTAACGCCGTCAGCACCGGGGCGCCGATCGCCACGCCCAGCGCGTAGATAGAAACCAGCAGGCCTGCCGACGGCAGCGAAATAGAGAGTTGTTGGGCAATCGTCGGGACCAGGCCGACAATCACGAATTCAGTGGTGCCAATTGCGAAGGCACCGATGGTTAAGGCAAATAGCGCCAGTGGCATAATTTACTCCGTAGCATCAGGATTAAGATGACACGTAGTATGAAGGGTTGTATAAATAACAAAAACTATCAAAGTATCAATAGAATTTTGCTACAGGTGCAATAATGAGAGCCACATCCGAGGAGATCGCCATCTTTGTGGCGGTAGTGGAAAGCGGGAGTTTCAGCCGGGCGGCCGAACAGCTGGGTCAGGCCAACTCTGCCGTCAGCCGGGCAGTCAAAAAGCTCGAGTCCAAGCTTGGTGTTAGCCTGCTCAATCGGACCACCCGTCAGCTCAGTCTGACAGAGGAAGGCGAGCGCTATTTTCGCCGGATGCAGGTGGTATTGCAGGAGATGGCGGCGGCAGAAAACGACCTGCTGGAAACGCGCACGACGCCGCGAGGCCTGCTGCGGGTGGATGCCGCGACGCCGGTGATGCTGCATTTTCTCATGCCGCTGGTGAAGCCATTTCGCGAGCGTTACCCGGAAATGACGCTGTCGCTCGTGTCGTCAGAAACATTTATTAATCTGATTGAACGAAAAGTGGATGTGGCTATTCGGGCCGGAACCTTAACCGATTCCAGCCTGCGCGCCCGACCGCTGTTCACCAGCTATCGGAAGATCGTCGCCTCGCCAGAGTATGTTTCGCGCTACGGCGTGCCGCAGCATCCGTCAGATCTGAAACAACATCAATGTCTGGGCTTTACTGAACCCGTCTCTCTGAACACCTGGCCGGTATCCTGTTGCGATGGTCAGTTGTTAGAGATTGAGGCGGCGGTATCATCGAACAGTGGGGAAACGCTCAAGCAACTGTGTCTGACCGGGAACGGTATTGCCTGCCTGTCGGATTATATGGTGGATAAAGAGATAGCCAGTGGGGAGTTTGTTGAACTACTGGCCGACAAACGTTTGCCGGTGGAGATGCCCTTCAGCGCGGTGTACTACAGCGATAGAGCCGTCAGCACACGTATCAGGGCGTTTATTGATTTTCTGAGCGAACACGTAAAACAGCTCCCGAAGGAGCTGTCGTAGTACCCTCTGATGGGCATACCGGAAGCAGGAGATTAATCCCACTGCGGCGCCAGACCTTCCGGGCTCACCAGCCGATCGTTGCAATCCAGCGCGGCGATCGCCTGGCGATCTTCATCATCCAGCTTCAGATCCAGCGCGCTCAGGTTGCTGGCCAGGTTCTCACGCTTCGTCGAGGACGGGATCACCGCGTACCCCTCGCCCATCGCCCATGCCAGGATAACCTGCGCCGGAGTCGCATTATGTTTCGCCGCGATACGGGCAATCACCTCATCTTTCAGCGCCTTACCGTAGGCCAGGGTCATGTAGGAGGTGATATGGATACCGTGCTCATGCGCCCAATCGACGACTTTACGGTTTTGCAGATACGGCGAAAGCTCAATCTGATTGGTAGCAATGTTTTCAGCGCCAACGGCGGCAATCGCGCGCTCCATCAGTGGAATAGTGAAGTTGGAGATACCGATCTGACGGGTCAGGCCGAGCGCCTTCGCTTCCATCAGAGCAGCCATAAACTCTTCAACAGCCACCGCATCATTCGGTGACGGCCAGTGGATCAGCGTCAGATCAACATAGTCAGTGCGTAGCTTCTGCAGGCTCTCTTGCAGGCTGGCGATCAGCTTGTCTTTGCTCAGGTTTTCGATCCAGATTTTGGTTGTGATGAACAGCTCATCACGCGGCACGCCGCTCTCAGCGAGAGCCTGACCCACCGCGGCTTCGTTGTCGTAGATTTGCGCGGTGTCGATAGTACGATAGCCCAGCTCCAGCGCGGTTTTTACGGATGCGATAACAACATCATCTTTCAGACGGAAGGTGCCAAGACCAAATGCAGGGATTGCCATGTTTTTCCTCGTTATTTGTTCATTTCGGTTAACGAATGAAATTATGGCTGATGGTGTGGAGGGGAAAAAGAGCGATTAATGCAGAGGATTTTTGCTGATTTAGCAATAATCGGAAACAGATCAAACAAAAAAGCCCTGAGCAGATGCTCAGGGCTCTTATTAAGTGGCGGAACGGACGGGACTCGAACCCGCGACCCCCTGCGTGACAGGCAGGT